>CAZDOM010000024.1:0-32106 GCA_964507015.1 uncultured Rikenellaceae bacterium
TTCTCATTCCCATATCAGATAGAATATCCTTTAGTTTTTTCTTATAATCATACTTGAACCGGGGTAAATAAATATCTGCTTTAGTATCTGTTGCCAGGCTGATCCAACTGTTAAAAGAACTCTCTGTTACAGCCGGCAGGATATTACTGATACCGTCATATTCATCAGGGAGGATTATATCCATTACAAAATTACCCTGACCATAGGGAAGTTCGGCCAGTGTGAAGTTTTCACCTTGATATATCATTAAATTAACTTCCTGGTTCATCATCGGGACTTCAATGGTTTCATCACGGGTTTTATAAAAGGTTTTGTAATCAGTATCACCTTCTTCGAATTGATATTTCCATATTCCCTTGAAATAGATGGCATTAATTAACAACATTACAACATCCGGTTCTAATTTATCTATCATGTCTTTAATTAATCCATTAGTGTTATCTTCAATCCATTGATTAATTATATCAGGAGTTGCCGGATCATTTATGTCAAACTGTATTGACTCAGCGTCGTAATATGTTTCAAGTATATCAATAAAGGCTTCTTTTACAGGAAACCCTTCTTTTGTCCATACTGAATTGGCAATAGTCATTAATACCCTTTTATCTACTGAGAGAAGAGCTTCGGTAAGCTGTTGAAATGAGCTGTTGATTTCTTCAGGTGTCATCCCGGTTACCCTGAGAGCTTTTAACATTGAGTCACGGGTTGCTCCATTGGCACCATTGAGTGTCATGGAAAGAGCATATGAAATGCTCAGGGGAGAGATCATTATATTTTCCTGCTCTTCGCTGCTTTCAACTACTTTTCTGAAAATATCAAATGCAAATGAGTTTCCTGATTCGACCAATTCAATCTGCCCGGATGTAAGATCTATCAAAACCGGTTCATCAGGTAATACATTATCGGGTTCTTTAGAACATTTTACTAAAAGAAATGGTAATAACAGGAGGACCAGCACAGTTTTTAAGCTATTGTGCTTCATGATTTTACAAGTTAGTTGATTATCAGATTAGTCTTTTTTGCAAATAATAATAGTTACAAAAAAGAATTGCCCAAAAAACGTGCCATATTCTCAGGGATGTTTTCTTTTTTTCTGCGAGGTTTCAATATAGGCTTTAAGATAGATCACCGAGATTATTACAAATCCAAGACCAACAGTAAGCAGAATTAAAAAAATGAATATTGAAGGTTGTTCCGCTTTTGGCAGAGGATGTAAAACCCTGTAGATATATCCGGCCACAGTATAAATGACCATTGTAACTGAAAGAATAAGGCTGAATATTATTGTGGTCCCGTCAAATATTCTTGTTGTCTTATAAAAATTTGACTTTTTAAACCTTATATATGAAGCTCTTGAATATGCCTGGGCACGTTGACGCGATTTTTGCTGCCTGTATTTTTCCCAGTTATCCATTGCCTGCCGGTATGATTCATCGCTATTTGATATCCTGTTTTGGTAGGCAATCAGAAACTCGTAAGCTTCAGTAGCAAGAATGAAATTATCGCGTGCCTCAGGTGAGGGATTCATATCGGGGTGATAAAGGCGGGCTTTTCTCCTGTAGGCTTTTTTAATATCATTTACCGAAGAGTCTCGCGGCAGCCCCAGTAACTGATAATACTCCGAGATTGTCATTTAATCCTGCTATAGGTAATATGACAAAATTAGTTAATTATTTTACTATTCCGGTGAATCCCATAAAGGCAAGTGCAAGTATTCCTGCAGTAATTAATGAGATCGGAACGCCTTTCATAGTCTTTGGAATGTTTACCAGATCAAGCTGTTCTCTTATCCCGGCCAGAATAACGAGTGCAAGTCCGAATCCAATTGCATTGGCAGCGGCAAAAACTGCTCCTTCAAGAAGATTGTAGTCTTTTTTAATGATGAGTATCGCTACACCAAGAACTGCACAGTTTGTGGTAATAAGCGGAAGGAATATCCCCAGTGCCTGGTAGAGAGGCTGGCTGATCTTTTTAAGTATTAACTCGACCATCTGGACCAGTGATGCAATAACCAGTATAAATGTAATTGTCTGCATAAACCCGATCCCCAGCTTATCCAGTATATAAATCTGAATGAGATATGTGACTATTGAGGCCAGGACCATCACGAAGGTAACAGCACCGGCCATACCTATAGCTGTGTTCACCTTATTGGAGACCCCGAGAAAAGGACAGATTCCCAGGAACTGGGCGAGTACAATATTGTTTATCAGTACAGCCGATATTATTATTAAGATATATTCCATGTCAGTCTCTTTTTAGGTTTTTCTTAGCCTGTTTATAAATGCGATCATATAACCAAGAGCGATAAATGCTCCCGGTGCAAGAATAAATACCAGGATTCCGTCCCCGTTTATAAATTTATAACCAAACAATGCACCACTTCCAATTATTTCACGAATTGCTCCCAGTATTCCAAGAGCCATTGTAAAGCCAAGACCCATCCCTAGTCCGTCAATAAGTGATGTCAGCACCGTATTTTTGCTGGCAAATGCTTCAGCACGACCCAGTACTATACAGTTTACAACTATCAGCGGAATGAATATGCCAAGTTTTTCATACAATTCAGGTGTAAAGGCCTGCATAACAAGATCTACTATTGTAACAAATGATGCAATTATTATTATAAAGGCCGGAATTCTTACTTTATTCGGTATCACATTTGAAAGAAGTGAAATAACAACATTTGATCCGACGAGGACAAATAGAGTGGCAAAGCCCATTCCAAGTCCGTTAAGTGATGATGAGGTTGTGGCAAGTGTCGGGCAGCAGCCCAATACAAGCACCAAAATGGGATTCTCTTTAAAGAAGCCTTTTGTAAAATTTTGCAACTGGTTCATTTTTGACCTCCTTTCTGTAATGTATTATATGCACGTTGAACCGCATCACAAAATGCCCTTGAACTTATAGTGGCGGCAGTTATTGCATCGACCTTACCTCCATCTTTTTTCACTTTCATTTTGAATTCAGATGGGTTTTTACTAATAAATTGATCCTTGAAATCCGGATCAATCATTTTGGAACCAAGCCCCGGAGTCTCTTTATGTGTCAGCACAGAAATATTTATTATTGTGCCGTCCGGTTTAAATCCGGCCATCATGGTGATATTCCCGCTGAATCCGTTGTTCGTGTAGGTGTTAACAGCATAACCGATAAGTACACTGTCCTTTTTTGCAGGATAAACGTCGAGGCTGTCACCATCACCTGTCGGCAGCCGGAACATCTCTGCATCAGGATTATTGTTAAACCCGGGTACCACCTCCTTGATAGCATCAAGCTTTTTGTTGAGGGCTGTAGTTGCAATGGGTCCTTTGGTAATTTCATAAATAAAACCCAGACAGGTTGATGCCACTAATGCAACAAGGGTAAGGGACAGGACCATGTTTTTAAGCGTTGATTCGGTCTTAGCCATTTTTTACCTCCTCCCCAAATCTTTTTGGTTTAATATAAGTATTCATTAATGGCACGAAGGCATTCATTATAAGTATTGCAAATGACACTCCTTCAGGATAAGCACCCCATTCTCTTATTATTACAGTCAGAATCCCGATTCCGCATCCATAAATCACCATTGCTATGTGATTCATAGGTGAAGTCACATAATCTGTGGCCATAAAGATTGCCCCGAGAAGAACACCTCCGGCAAGAATATGGAAAAGAGGGCCGGCATTTTTCTCCGGATTTACCAGCCACAGTATTGTAGTAAAAACTGCAATACTACCTACAACAGACACTGGAATATGCCAGGTGATGATCTTTCGTACAAGCAGCCAGATAAATCCTATCAGGAGTGCTATTGCAGCAACTTCACCCATTGAACCCCCCATATTGCCAAGGAACATTTGAGAAGGAGCAGGGATCTGTGTTACAAGCTGAGATATCGATTCTCCATTTTTAAGACCCTCCTTTATAATTGCAAGTGGTGTGGCACCCGTAACCGCATCAGTATAGCTGGTACTGAGGCCTGCTGGTACTGGCCAGGTGGTCATTTGCACAGGGAACGATATCAGCATAAAGACACGGCCGACGAGGGCAGGATTGAAAGGATTATTACCCAGTCCGCCGAAGGTCATTTTTGCAATAGCTATTGAGACAAAACTACCAATGATAACAATATATATGGGAAGATTTGACGGTACATTGAAAGCCAGTAATAATCCGGTAACTATAGCTGATCCGTCTGTTATTGTTACAGGTTTTTTAAAAATAAACCTCTGTATCAGGTATTCAAAAAGAACACATGAGATCACGGCAGTAGCTGTTACAATTACAGCACCGTAGCCGAAATAAAATATCGAGGTAAAAAGAGCAGGTAGCAGTGCCACTATTACTCCTGTCATCAATTTCCTCGTGGTCTCTTGCCCGTGAGTATGGGGTGAAGGTGAAACACTTAATATATTGCTCATTTACTGAATTATAGAATGATTATTTTACTACCCTTTCACGGGCCATCTTAATTACAGTTGATTTTCCCAGCCGTATATAATCAAGCAAAGATCTTCCTGCGGGACATATAAAACTGCATGACCCGCATTCCATGCAGTCTGTAATTCTTTCTTTCTCAGCTTTTTCAAAAAGCCCCATTTCAGAAAGTGTCATCAGCAGATATGGTTCAAGGTTCATTGGACATGCCTGTACACATTTTGCACACCGTATGCAAGGCATCGACTCCTGTCTTTTAGATTCATTTGCAGGGAATAGTATAATTCCCGAGGTTCCCTTTACTACAGGTACATCAGTATTAATGAGAGCTTTCCCCATCATCGGGCCACCCGAGATAATTTTGCCGGTGTCATCCGGAAGTCCGCCGGCAGCTTCAATAAGGTTTTTTATAGGCGTACCTATTCTTACAAAGTAATTACCCGGATTTGCCAAAGATTTACCTGTAATTGTAACAACTCTTTCGAACAGAGGTTTATTTTTTTGTACTGCTTCATAAACTGCAAATGCTGTACCTACATTATGTACAACAGTATTTATATCAATAGGCAGACGTCCGGATGGTACTTCCCTGTCAGTCAAGGCTTTAATTAGTTGTTTTTCAGCACCCTGGGGATATTTAACCTTAAGGGCAAATACTTCTAAACCAGGAAAAGCCTGTGCAAGATTTGTCAGATGAGCTACTGCATCAGGTTTATTACTTTCTATTCCTATCATTGCTTTGTCGACCCTGAGAGCCTTCATAAGGCATGATACGCCTATAAGTATCTCTTCACCTCTTTCCATCATAAGACGATGATCTGAAGTGAGGTATGGCTCACATTCAACACCATTAATGATAAGCAGGTTACATCGTTTTCCATAAGGAATGGTAAGCTTTACATGAGACGGGAATGTAGCTCCTCCCAGTCCAACTATCCCTGATTCAAGACATTTTTTTATAATTTCTTCCGACGAAAGTTTAATCTCTGCAATTATTTTATTACTCCTGTCAATTGTCTCAATCCATTCATCACCTTCCACTTCTATAAAAACGGCTGTCTGTTTATATCCGGTTGTATCCGCTATAGTATCTATCTTTGTAACTTTCCCAGAAACTGAGGAGTGTATATTTGAAGAAACAAATCCCTTGCTTTCTGCAATAACCTGTCCTGCTTTTACTTTGTCATCTTTACTGACTACAACTGATGCAGGTGTCCCTATATGTTGGCTCACAGGTATTGCAACTCCGGACGGAAGGGACAGATACTTTATCTCACTTCCTGCTGTAAGCTTGTTTTCATGCGGGTGAACTCCTCCTTCGGGAAATGTTTTCAATGATAGTATTATTTTATATAGTTACTATAATATTTCAGACCGTTTTTGCTTCAGCTGCTTCTTCAACTTTTGTTTTTCGTGGCGGAAAGTTTAGTTCAAGAATAGATCCGGTAGGACACTCTTCAACACACTTCCTGCATAATGTACATTTAGAAGCATCTATATATGCAAGGTTATTCTCAATTGTTATAGCATCGAACTTGCATACTTTAACACATTTATTGCATGCTATGCATGCTACTTTACATGCTCTTCTTGCCGGTCCTCCCTTATCGCAGTTTGAACAGGCAACATAAATCTTACGGTCTTTCTTTGCTTTCTTACGTAGTTCAAGTAAATTTCTGGGGCACGCTTTTACACAAGCTCCGCATGCAACACATTTATCATCAATGACTACTGGTAATCCTGTCTCATCGTTCATGTACATTGCATCGAAAGTGCAGGCTCTTACACAATCGTCATAACCAAGACAGCCATAGCTGCAATCTGTTTCACCTGCATATAAACTATGTGCAATACGGCAATCAGGAACACCATCGTATTTTGTGGTATGTGGTCTGAATTCCGGAGTTCCATTACATAAAAGAACTGCAACCAGAAGGTCAACTTCAGGTGCCTCCTTCCCCAGTATCCTGGCTACATCTTCCATAACAGATGCACCTCCAACAGGACAATTTAATCCTTCGAATGTTTCGGCTTTAACAAGAGCCTCCGCAAAATTCCTGCATCCGGCAAAACCACACCCTCCACAATTTGCAGCCGGAAGAGCTTCCTGTACCTCATCAATCCTTGGATCCTCTACTACCTTGAACTTCTGAGCAATAAAATAGAGTATAACAGCTGCAAGTATTGCCAGCAGGCTTAAACTAATTATTGTTATCAGAACCGTTATGCTCATTAATTCATGGTTTTAAAGTGAATATGAATTTCTTGCTTATCCTGTTTCTGAAAACATAGAGAGTGAGATAATAGGGGATAAGTATTGCCAGAGCTCCAAGACCTGCTGTTAATTCGGGGACTGAAAAGGAAATCAGGATTACCAGTATAGTTACCAATAGTATCAGCGGTATTATATATCCAAGGAAAACAGCGGCATGACCCTGTGACTGTCTCATCCTGACTGTTACCTTTTCACCAGGATGAACCCTGTAAAAGCCAGGTATTTCAATTTTCTTTTCTTCACTTCCTGCCAGGGAACAGAGTCCCTCAGCATGACATCCGGAACATGCTGCAGAAGATATAATACTGACCGTAACAGAATTATTATCTGATTTCTGTACTATCCCTTCGTGTTCAATACTTTCAATTCTATCAGACATATTCTTCGATCCTCAAAAATTTCGGAGGCAAAATTATAATTACTGTATGAATCTGATAATGCTTTTTATCAGCATTTATTATGCATTTATTATTTATAATTATTTTAAATAATACCTCCTAGCTTATATTGCTCCACGACTCTCTTTTACTGAACAACCGTTTAAGTCCGGCAGAGAGGATGATGTTCTGATCATTTTCAAGCAAAGGGTCTTTGCTGAGTATTTCCTCGGCTATATTCCTTACATATTCAATAAGTTGTCCATCCCTTGAGAGGTCCGAAATCTTCAAATCAAACGGGATCCCGCTCTGCATAGTCCCTTCAATATCACCGGGACCTCTTAATTTGAGATCTGTTTCGGCGATCTCAAAACCATCATTGGATCTAACCATTATTTCTATTCTTGTTGCAGCCTCTTTTGAGAATTTCGATGAGCTCATCAGGATACAATATGATTGTTCGGCACCCCTGCCGACACGACCCCTTAACTGGTGAAGCTGTGACAATCCAAATCGTTCGGCACTCTCTATCACCATAACACTGGCATTTGGAATATCGACCCCAACCTCTATAACTGTGGTAGCAATAAGAAAATGAGCATGCCCTTCCCTGAAGAGACGCATCGATTCTTCCTTTACTGCCGGTGTCATTTTACCATGAACCACACTTATGCAATATTTCGGAGGTGGAAATTCCCTCGAAATGGTGTCCCATCCATCTTCCAGATCCTTATAATCCATTGTTTCTGATTCTTTAATCAGGGGATATACAATATAGATCTGACGACCCTCTGCTATTTGCCGGCGAAGGAAACCAAATACTTTATTTCTTTCATTATCAAAGAAATGCATTGTCTTTACAGGTACTCTGCCAGGTGGCAGCTCATCAATAACCGATACATCAAGATCACCATAAAGAGTCATTGCAAGTGTTCTGGGAATTGGAGTGGCGGTCATGACAAGTATATGGGGCGGGTTGAGGCTTTTCTGCCATAATTTTGCTCTCTGTTCTACGCCAAACCTGTGTTGCTCATCAATAATTACAAGTCCCAGGCTGGCAAACCTTACATTTTCTTCAATAAGTGCATGTGTGCCTATTAGTATGTTCAGCGATTTATCAAGAAGTGATTCACTGATTTCCTTTCTCAGTGATCTTTTTGAGGAACCTGTTAAGAGCCTGACTTTTAAGTTAATCCCTTTCAGTAGTTTTGTTATTGTTTCGTAGTGCTGTCCTGCAAGTATTTCAGTCGGGGCCATGATACATGCCTGGTAACCGTTATCAATAGCTATCAGCATACTCATAAGTGCAACCAGTGTTTTCCCGCTACCAACATCGCCCTGCAGAAGCCTGTTCATCTGTTTCCCGGAACCTAGATCTTTACGGATCTCCTTCATAACCCTTTTTTGAGCATCGGTAAGAGAAAATGGTAAGTTGTTATAATAGAAATTATTGAAGTTCTCTCCAACATTTGCAAAAACAAAACCCTTGAATTTGCGGGAACGTTTGTTCTTATACCTTAAAAGGTTTAGTTGTATAAAAAAGAGTTCCTCAAATTTCAGCCGGTACCTGGCTTTTTCAAGTTCGTCAGGATTGGAAGGGAAATGTATCTTCATCAAAGCCTGATGAAGTTCCATCAGCTTATATTTTGTAACAATACCTGCCGGTAAAGTCTCAGACAGGTTAAATTTCATCTGTTTAAACAGATTTCCCACCAGTTTACCCAGTGTTTTTGAGTTCAAAAAATGGTTTTTAAGATTTTCCGTGGTGTTGTACTGGGCCTGAAGCTCTGAACTCATCCTCCCGGCAACCTTCTCTGATGCTTCAATTTCAGGATGAATTATATTTATCATACCATTAAAAACTGAAGGCTTGCCAAATACAATATATTCAATACCAGGTATATAATTTCCCATTATCCACTTGGTGCCTTTAAACCACACAAGCTTGATAGTACCTGTGTCATCCCCAAAATCTGCTACCAGCCTCTTTCCGGCTCTTTGTCCCTCGGTATAATATCCCCTGATCATCCCTTTTATCTGGACATAGGGGAGATTGGGATCAAGTTCTGAAACCTTGTAAAACTTTGTCCTGTCAATATATTTATATGGAAAATAGTAGAGAAGATCATAATATGTAAAAATATTCAATTCCTTATTGAGTAACTCTGCTCTTTTAGGACCTACGCCGGTCAGGAACTTAATATCAGTTTCAAAAAATGCGTTCATCTCCTAAAAGTGAAGAATTTGAATATAATAATTATTTAAAATCAACATCACCAGTTATTATTGCTGTCTTATTCAAAACAAAAGATGACCGAAAATACTTATTTTTGCAGACCTTACCTAAAATAAGCCATCGGATCAGGAGATGTTTTTATATATACTAAAATATCTGCGATATCTTTTATTTTCAAGACACAGGAAAGGACATGGTATTCACAGTCCTTTCGTTTTCGACATTGTTTCAAGAGTCATGCGGAATAAAATTGACGATACTATTGTCTTAAAGGTTGAGAATATTAGAAAGAAAAATCTATCTGACGACAGGGTCATTTTGGTAAAGGATCTTGGAGCAGGATCATATAAAATGAAGAAGAATTCAAGGAAAGTGTCATATATTTCATCATATTCAGCTGTTCCAGGCAAATACGGAAGATTGCTGGCAAATATGGCATCAGAGTTTGGAAAACCAGATATCATAGAGCTGGGTACGTCACTGGGTGTCAGTACTTTGTATATGGCTGCCAAAAGTCCTGAATCCACAGTATATACTATAGAAGGATGCCCGGCCACAGCCGGAATCGCCCATGAAAACTTTACGGATGCAGGTGTTAATAATGTAAACCTTATTGTTGGGTCATTTGATGAAAAACTGCCGGAACTTTATAAAAATAATGTCAAGCCAGGGTTGGTTTTTATTGACGGTAACCACAGAAAGGAACCTACAATTAGATATTTCAACCAGGTTGCGGATCTTTCCGGCAGAAATACGGTGATAATTATTGACGATATCCATATATCAAATGAGATGGAAGAGGCATGGAGCTTGATCAGGCAACACGAAAAAGTTACTCTTACGGTTGATATTTTCAGGATGGGATTAGTTTTTTTCAGGGAAGGTATAAGGCATTATTCATATGTGATTAAGTATTAACAAAAATTAAGAGACTAAAATTTCGTATTTAACTAAATTAATCTAATTTCGAAAATTCAAATTTTAAGTTATATGGACAACAAAGTAATTGAAATACACAATATTGTAAAAAACTACCAGATTGGAACAGTAATTGTGAAAGCTTTAAGGTCAATTTCGGTAGATATAAATAAGAATGAATATGTAGCAATAATGGGTCCCTCAGGATCAGGTAAATCAACCCTGATGAATTTGCTCGGCTGTCTCGATACGGCGACCAGCGGGACATATATTCTTAACGGAACCGATGTCAGTAAAATGGATGATGATTTCCTTGCTGAGATACGTAATAAAGAGATTGGTTTTGTTTTCCAGACTTTTAACCTGCTGCCCAGATATACTGCACTTGAAAATGTTACTCTTCCATTGATTTATGCAGGCATCCAGAAATCAGAGCGCGAAAAAATGGCTATTGAGACTCTTGACCATGTTGGCCTTGCTGACAGGATGACCCATAAACCGAATGAGCTTTCCGGTGGACAAAGACAGCGTGTTGCTATTGCCAGGGCTCTTGTAAATAACCCCTCTATCATTCTGGCAGATGAACCTACCGGAAACCTTGACAGTAAAACATCAATCGACATCATGAATCTGCTTGATGAGATACACAGAAATGGAAATACTGTAATTGTAGTTACACACGAAGAAGATATTGCCAGACATGCTGCCCGTATAATAAGACTTTTCGATGGAGAAGTAGCAGCGGATGGTCCTAATGAAAAGTATAAGCCTGCCTGATATTATAATTTTTCAGCCAACAGGATAATTTTTCTTTTTTCTCGTTATGAAGATATATACCGGAAAAGGTGATGATGGTACCACATCTCTTGCAGGGGGGAAAAGAGTTCCAAAATACCATATCCGTGTTGAAGCATACGGCACGATTGATGAATTAATATCGTGGATTGGACTTATAAAGGATCACAGGGAGAATTCAGACCATAAGGCTATTTTTATCTATGTACAGGATCAGCTCATGAGATCAGCTGCAACATTAGCCTCTGATCCAAAAAAGGTAAAAGAGAGGAATTACCTTCCGGAAGCCGGTTGTGCTAAAATCCTTGAAAAAGAGATTGATAAAATGGAAGAGGAGTTACAGCCTCTCGATGGATTCATTCTCCCGGGTGGTAATGTTCTGATATCTTACTGTCATATCGCAAGAAGTGTATGCCGCAGAGCTGAAAGAAGAGTGCTTAAGCTTGCTGAAAAAGAAAAAATCCCTGAGGTAATTATTATATTCCTTAACCGATTATCAGATTATCTTTTTGTTTTGAGTCGTAAAATAGGCTTAGAACTTGGAAATGAGGAGATTAAGTGGTCGGTTTAAAGTAAGAAAAATCTTTAAAAAAGCAGTTGTATATTAATTAAAATAATATATATATTTGCAGACCTCGAAAAATGCTAAAATTTATTTGTAGATAATAGTATGTATTGGACACTTGAATTGGCATCAAAACTTGAAGATGCTCCATGGCCTGCAACAAAGGATGAGCTGATTGATTTTGCAATCAGATCAGGTGCCCCGATGGAAGTAATAGAAAACTTGCAGGAGATAGAGGATGAAGGCGATATTTATGAAAGTATTGAAGATATTTGGCCTGATTATCCAAGTAAAGACGACTTTTTCTTTAACGAAGACGAATATTAAAACAGGATTGAGTCTATTTGAAAATATCCAATATTTTTTTTGGTCTTAGTGTGTCGAACCAGTTGAATCCATCAAGACGCGGATTATCACCCGGTGTATTCGATGGTGGATCAATTACTCCTTCGGGTTCCTGTTTTTCAAAGATCTCAGTAATTTTCCCGTTATCGATAAATATTTCAATATTTGAACATTTTGCCCTGTTCACACCTGCAAGTTCATCATTATCGACAAGGTAATAAATTGATTCTCCGTTCCCGGTAATCACTATTCTATAGAGTTCATTATCTTTAAAATAGCCGGTGAGCGATCTCCCTTTAATCTGGTTATACCGCATTGTATCTACCTGGCTCGTCACAAATGCTAAATTATAGAGTTCAAGTCTGTCGGCTTTACGGTTCTTTGTATAAACTGCCATTGAGTCGGATGTCAGCTGGTTTTCCTCCGACCACAATATTGGTTCAGAATATAACCTGATAACAGAATCCCTGAACGAGTAGGAGAGGGAATCACATTTTGCCTGTATATCATTGCTGAAAATGCGGCATTTGTAATATGCTTTCATGGTCCTGTACTGAGAACCAGATGTATCTGCCACAAAGGATTCAGCCCTTATGGTATCAGAATGAAGAAAAAGGGAATCTGACCCGGATACCTGTATGAAAAGGGCACTGTCAGTAACCATGAATTTTTCAGGCTCTTTATAGTACCATGCATAATTCCCTTTCACAATTAGATTATCGGTAGTGTCTGTTATACTTATGTTTCCGAAAGATTCACCAAAACCTGTGTTATCGTCATAGTATAGCGAGTCTCCCTTAATGATCTGTTGTTTATTGTCAATAAGGGCATTCTCCCAGATACTTGTAATATTGTTCTTGGTGTCATACCAACCTCTTTCACAATATAGATAGAGACTGTCGCCAACCAGTTCCGATGGACCTGTAAAAAGTGCTGTTTCAGATTTAGTGTTGTAATCCATGGTATCGGCAGTCATAACGTAGTCGGGATTGACAATTTTAACGCTGTCCTTGAAATGATAAAGGCTTTTTGAGGCATAGTAGATTCCAATCCTGCTTGTCAGTGTGTTATCACCATTGATGATTCTTCCGTGATTGTTGTAATGTGCAATGTCAGCAACAAAATCATAAGTAACGGCTGTAGTGTACAGATGTGTCTCTTTATCAATTAGTTCAACATTGCCTTCCACGAAAGCAAATTCAGTATCCCCGTCATAAAAGAGATAATTTCCGTAAAGATGAAGTGTATCGCCCTGCTGAATATGGATTTTCCCGAAAGCTCTTACCTGGTTCTTATTCTGGTAATAATAAGCGCTGTCGCAGTTCATAAATACCTCTTTATGTTTGAGGGCAACATTACCAATGAGTTGCTGTAAATCCTTATCAACAGTCTCATCGACCTGCCATAGATCGACATGCTGGATTTCAATTTTTTTCCCCTTCTTTTTATGAGTTTCTTTATCCTGAGCTGATAACAGCAGGGGTATTCCCGGAATAATCAGGAATAAGAGCAGATATTTATAATTGTTTAAATACCTGATATTTTTCATTTCAGCCATCCTTCATTCAGAAACTCGCATGATTTAAGCTCATCGCTGACTTTAATATAGGTGCTTTCAATTTTCTCTTTTATCCATTTATCATATGCCTTTGAGCGTTGTTCCTGCAGGGAGGCTGTCCAGAGTAATTCATAATCCTCCTTCAGGTTTGCTCTGTGCGCGGGTATCTCGTTATCCAGTCTTACTATTCTGAATACAACATTCCCGTTATCGTCTGTAGTCCTGAATGCCTCAGATATTTCTCCCTGTTTCATGTCCCTAACTTTAACATACATTTCAGGATTCAGTTCATCAAGGGTGAACCATGTGATACGTTCTGAAGGATTGGTACTTACCAGCTTTCCTCCGTTTATCCTGCTGTCTTTATGAGTTGAATAGAGTCTTGCTGCGGTTTCAAAACTGATACTATCTTTTCGAATCAGGTTTGCCAGGCTATCGAGAGTTGATACTGCTTTGGCAGCCTGGTCGGGTTTTACTTTTGGCTTAATAAGAATATGCCGTGTATTTATCAAATCACCTTTACGATCGATAAGCTGAATGATATGAAATCCATATCTTGTCTCAACAATTCTGGATACTGTGTTTTTTGTCAGGCTGAAAGCTGCATCGGCATAGGGTTTTTCAAGTGCACCTAGTACTGTATACCCCAGCTCACCTCCATTTCTGGCTGATCCGGGATCTTCAGAATACAAGGTTGCCAGCACGCTGAAAGGCTTGCCGGCAAGAATCTCACTCCTCAGGTCCAGTAGTTTTTGTCTGGCTTCGGCTTTGTTCTCCTCATTACCCGGAGGATCAAGCTGAATAATACTTAGCTGGACTTTAGCCGGGATGACCGGAAGGCTGTCTTTTGGAACTGAAGAATAATATTTTTTTAACTGGTTTGGTGTTACTGTAACATCAGCTGCAATTTTAGACTGTACTTCTCTCATTATTTCCTGTTCCATAAGAGCTTTCCGTATATCGCGTCTGATTTCGATCATGCTCTTGTTAAAATATTTTTCAAGAGCTTCTTCACTTCCTGCACTTTGTATAGCATTGTTTATATTCATTGTTACCTCACCTTCAACCATATCCGGAGTAACCTCAATACTGTCTATTCTTGCCTGGTCGAGAAAGAGCCTCGATACAAGCAGTTCATTGAGAACAGTACAGCGTTGCTGATCTATGGAAGACCTGTTACCATTTCTCTTCATATCAATAACAAGTGTCTCTATATCAGATAAGTAAATTACCTCGTTTCCAGCAACTGCTGCCACCGACTCAACAAGTACCTGTGCTTTTGCGGTTGAGAATCCGGAAAAAAGTATTCCCGCCAGTATCAACATATATCCCAAGCCCTTTTTCATCATATTATTTATTATTATATATTGTAAAATCGTTCTCTTTAAGTGCATCATTATATATCCCGTTTTCAAGGGTCTGTAAAAAATCAAGTCTTCTGTTATTCCATATTATCCTTTTTATATCATCACTGACATATTCAAATGGAGCCAGTGTGGATCTGAGCCTGTAGTCCCTTATTGTTATATAATAAATATAGGATGAATCCCGCGTTTCATATAAAGTTGTTCTTCTCAGGAAATTTTCTTCGTTGGGAATCTCAACAGGCAATTCAACAACAAGCCTGTTAAACGGGATCCATTCTTCGTTAAAATCATCGAATTTATCGGCAAACTGGTAACATATTGATTCAAGCTGCTGAAGATCATCCTGTTCATTCGAACGTGCCAGTTGTCTTATCCTTGATATGTAGGGAGTTTCGACAGGGATTTTAATGAACAGCGCTTTAATGATGCTGGATCCGAGATAAAAACTCTCCTGGTTTGAAGCATAGTAATCTTCCAATTCTTCATTTGTAATAGTTGTATCCATTTTTTCAAGCATCATTTGTCTCTGATATTGATAAATAACAAGGTCTATCCTTGAATTCTCAAGCTGTTTATCTATTTCATTTTTTACTTCCTGTGAAAGATTTTCAATAGCCTTCTGGTAAAGGAATTCCTTCTTTGCCCATTTATTGATATAATCGTGAATTATTCCTGAACTGTCAATACCAGAAGTCTCTGGTGTTATCAACTGAGGAATTTGATCGAAGTATAATACAGCATCGCCTGCCCGTGCAACAATAACACGTTTAGGATCACGCCTGGAATTGCTGCAACCTGCTGTTAAAACTCCAATCAATAATATTATCAGAATTCTATTCATTATTAAGACTCCTTTTTATTTCCTGAAAAATAAGATCATCAACATTAACGTTATATTTACCCTTTAATTGCTTTATCCATTCTGACTCAAGATAATCCTGGTAACCCATCATCATTTCTCCTGCAACTTCCTCAAAAGGTAGTGGCTTCGCTTCAATTACCCTGCTTATTGATACCAGGGAGGGACAGTTGTCTATAGAATATGTATGTGTACCTTTTGACCAGTTTATATCATCCAATACCGGATCATCCCCGGTAAACCATTCTCCTTTTGTTATCACAAGTGTGGAATCATTTTTGGTATTAAATTTAGCAAGCATAAGTTCATCACAATCTATTTTACGAGAATATTTCCTGTAGGAGGACAGAAGTTTGTTTTCTTTGCCCGGACTCCTTAGAGTATAAATTTTTGCTTCAATTCCTTTTCTCGACTGGAAGTAATTCTTGTGCTGCTCATAATATTGCCGTATTCCGACACTATCTTCATTTACTCTGTTCCAGACCTTTTTTGCTGATATTTCAAACAGAAGAATCCCGTCATGGAACTCATTCATCAGATAGCTAAAGTCGGGATATTTTTCTTCAAGAATAGAGTTTTCATAGTTGATGATCTGATCAGAAACACAGGTCTCAATCGTCTTGTTTACAAATATTGAAGGATCATCCGTGATGATTATAGGGCCTCTTTTTTCTATACAATCGGCGAATTCTTTTGTTGAAAAGTGCTGATCAGCAAATGAATACAAATCGCCGGAAGGCATCTGCCTCCTGTTATATTTTGCCTCGCCTCTTATAATGAGTGTGTCGGTATTATTAATGAACCACCTGAGAGCCTGTTGGTTTATTTTGAACTTGTATTCTTTTTTAAGTTTATTGGTAAATGATGTTTTACTTAATGAATTGAGGTATGATTGGTTTATCTTACTTTCCAGGTATGACCTGGTTTGTTCATATAGCCCCGGAGCTCTTCTGTCAAGCAGTTTAATTATATGCCACCCATAAGGGGTTCGTACCGGTTTTGTATACTGACCTGTATCCGATATTAAAAAAGCTGCTTCAGTGAATTCGGTTATGATCTCGCCTGTCCCGAACCAGTTTAGTTTTCCTCCGTTTGCTGCCGACTCTTTATGATCAGAATACTTCCGTGCCAGTTCACTGAAAGAGGCCCCCTCCCGGAGTTCCTTATAAATCATGTTGATAGTTTCCTCAGCCTTTTTTGCTTCATCTTCTTCAATCCCCGGTGGTGCAGCCTTCATAATATGGGCAACTAATATCTTACCCCTCGCATCTCTTTTATCTGTTACCTGTATTATATGATAACCAAATGGTGTTCTGACAGGATCGGAGATAGCCCCCGGCCTAAGGTTGTATGCAGCATCTTCAAAGGGCATTATCATCTGGAATACAGTAAAATACCCAAGGTTTCCACCATTTATTTTAACAGATGGATCATCAGAAGTGGCACGAGCAACATGTTCAAAAGGTTCTCCTGAAATTATTCTCTCTCTTATCTCTTTAGCTTTTTTCCATGCGTTAAGTGTATCTTCCGGTTTTGCTGTTGACTGACATTTAATGAGTATATGCCTTGCACATAATTCGGTGAGGGATCGTTTATAGGTTTTTTGAAGCAGTTCTTCCTTTGTATTATTATCAGTAAGATAATTTTGTGCCAGCTGATTCCTGTAGCCGTTAAATTCATTGCGAAATCCCCTGGTTGTATCCAGTCCTTCACTCACAGCATCTGCAACCTTCAGCTTGAAGATAATATATTGCTGGAGGTACTCGTCAATATCCGAAGGTATTCCTGTTACCTGGCTCTTATTGTACATTCTTATAAATTCTCCTGCAGTAACTTGTTTGCCGGCAACAGTCATCAGTGTTTTATCTGAAAGATCCTGGGTCAGACAGATAACTGGCAGCATGAAAATCAGCAATGATGATCCTGTTTTCATCTAATTTGGTTGAAACCAATTGTTATTCAATGCTTTTTCTGCTGTAATTCGGAGATTCCCTGGTTATTGATACATCATGCGGATGACTCTCAATAATTCCCGAGTTAGTGATCCTCACAAATTTTGCCTCTTTCTTGAGAATACTTATATCCTTTGCACCAACATACCCCATACCGGCTCTTAATCCACCGGTCATCTGGTAAATTACTTCAGCGAGTGTTCCTTTGTAGGGCACCCTGGCGGCAATGCCTTCCGGAACAAGTTTTTGAATGTCATCTTCAATATCCTGGAAGTACCTGTCTTTTGATCCCTGCTGCATTGCTTCAATAGATCCCATTCCCCTGTACGATTTAAACTTACGTCCATTATAAATGATAGTTTCGCCTGGAGATTCTTCCACACCCGCAAAGAGTGAACCTGCCATTATTGAATCTGCTCCTGCTGCAAGGGCTTTTATTATATCACCTGAATATCTTATTCCTCCATCAGCTATTACAGGTACTCCCGAACCTTCAACAGCTTTATAAACATTATGTATCGCTGAGAGTTGTGGAATTCCTACCCCTGCAATTACCCTTGTAGTACATATTGAACCTGGTCCTATTCCAACCTTAAGTGCATCGGCCCCTTCATCGATAAGTTTCTTTGCTGCTTCTGCAGTTCCTATATTTCCTACTACTATCTGAGCATCAGGATTATTCTTTTTTATCTCCTTCAATATTTTTATAACATTTTTAGTATGGGCATGGGCAGTGTCAATAACAATGGCATCAACACTGGCTCCTACAAGAGCAGCAACACGTTCTTGTGTATCGGCAGCAATACCCACAGCTCCGGCTACCCGAAGACGCCCCTTTTCATCTTTACACGAACTGGGCCGATCTTTGGTCTTACTAATGTCCTTATAGGTAATAAGCCCTATGAGCTTACCAGCCTTATCAACCATTGGGAGCTTTTCTATCTTATGTTTCCTTAGTATCTCGGCTGCTTCATCCAGATTGGTTTCATGATTTGTGGTGATGAGATTTGTTGTCATCACGTCTGTAATCTTACGTTTTCGGTTGGTCTCAAACCTCAGATCCCTGTTGGTAACAATTCCCCTTAGTATCCTCTCCTGGTCAATAACAGGTATACCCCCGATACCATATTCATGCATGAGGCTTATCGCTTCTGCAACAGTAGCATCAAGTCCAATAGTTATAGGATCAAAAATCATGACGTTTTCTGCTCTCTTAACACGCTTTACCAGCGAAGCCTGTCTTTCAATACTCATATTCTTATGAATTACACCGATGCCACCTTCCCTGGCTATTGCTATGGCCAGATCATCCTCGGTTACAGTATCCATGGCAGCTGAAACAATAGGTGTATTAATCCTTATTTTCCTTGAAAACATTGAGCTTATATCTACCTCACGGGGAAGAACCCCTGAATATGAGGGAATAAGCAATACATCGTCAAAGGTTAAGCCTTCGTACGCTATTTTATCTTCTATAAATGACATTGGAAAGGATATTAAGTTTTGCTGCGCAAATTACGAAAAATAAACAACTCATAAAATATTCATTCTACCACCTCTTATAAAAAATTGAATTTCAATTGTATTTTTGTATAAGTTATCAGTTTGAAAATAATGAATTTTGAACCCTACCGGCAGGTACTTACCAAATACTGGGGATACACCTCTTTCAGGCCTCTCCAGGAAGAAATTATACGGTCAATAGCTGAAGGAAAGGATACACTGGGATTGATGCCCACCGGTGGAGGGAAATCTATAACATTCCAGGTACCTGCGCTTGTAAATGAAGGAATATGCCTTGTGATTACTCCCCTGATTGCTCTTATGAAGGATCAGGTCAACAGACTTAATTCATTAAAGATAAGAGCAATAGCCATTCATTCAGGAATGTCATCCGAAGAGATAGATATAGCTCTTGAAAACAGTATTTATGGTGATTATAAATTTCTTTATATTTCTCCCGAGAGAATATCTACAAGGATCTTCCAAACAAGGCTTGCGCGTCTGAACCTTAACCTGGTGGCCGTTGATGAAGCACATTGTATTTCTCAGTGGGGATATGATTTCAGACCTTCATATCTGAAGATAGCATCAATACGCGATATAATTTCGGAAAAGATACCTTTCATTGCACTTACAGCAACAGCCACTCCACTTGTTGTTGATGATATTGTTGAGAAACTTGGGTTCAGAGATAAAAATGTATTAAGGACAAGCTTTGAAAGAAAGAATATTTCTTACCTCGTAAGAAAAGTGGATGATAAGGGCAATTATCTGGTGAAAACCCTTCAAAAAATAAAAGGCAGTGGTATTGTCTATGTCAGAAGCAGAAAAAGAAGCAAAGAGATTGCTGAACTATTGGTTAAAAACGGGATAAGCGCCGATTTCTACCATGCAGGTCTTCCTGTTGAGCTCAGGGATAAGAAACAGATTGCATGGACAACTGGTGAAACACGTGTAATAGTTGCAACCAATGCATTCGGCATGGGTATTGATAAAGCAGAAGTAAGGTTTGTAGTCCACTGGGATATACCGGAATCCATTGAAGATTATTACCAGGAATCCGGAAGGGCTGGCCGGGATAATAAGCCGGCATATGCTGTACTGCTTTATTCACCTGCCGATAAAAAACGTCTTGAAGACTCAGTACGGCGCAAATTTCCACCCGTTGAGAAGATTAAGGATGTCTATGAGGCATTGTGTAACTACCTCCAGGTACCACAAGGATCAGGAAAAGATAATATTTTTGATTTTAACCTGTATGATTTTGTTTCAAAATACCGTCTTCCCGTTATTGAAACATATAATAGCCTTACCTTTCTTCAGCGGGAGGGTTACCTGGAATTTACTGAAGAGATAAATAATCCCTCAAGAGTGCATTTTGTTATAGGCCGCGATGACCTTTACAAGTTCCAGGTAGCAAATGAATCATTTGACGGTTTCATTAAACTCCTCCTGAGATCATATACAGGAATGTTTTCAGAGTTTGTGGTCATAAATGAAGAAGCACTGGCAAAAAAATCTGCCTTGTCGAGAGATGCTGTTTACAGATTCCTGGTGAAACTCTCATCACTTAATATAATCCGGTATATCCCGGGGAAAAAAACTGCCCTTGTAATATTTACAGAGGAGAGACTTGAACGAAAAGCACTGTTGATCTCTCCGGAAAATTATCTTCATGTTAAGGATAAACATATAATACGAGTCAACAGGATGATCGATTATGCAGATTATAATACCAGATGCAGATCGGTAATTCTTCTCGATTATTTTGGTGAAGAGGCCGACAGATGTGGTATCTGTGATGTTTGCCGTAAACGTAATGAACTTGATCTTAGTAAATATGAATTTGACCTGATACTGGATGAAATAAAGGATGCTCTTGTTGAAAATAAATGTGATGCCCATGAACTGGTAAGCAAGATAAGCCATCCTGAAGAAAAGGTAATTAAAGTACTTCAATGGCTTCTCGATAATAAAAAGATCTATATTGACGACAAACATCTCCTCTCATGGAAAGAACCTGATCTCTTTTCACGATAAATACCTATTTTTACATTTCGGAAAGTATAAATTATGAAGAAGAAAACAGATCCTGTCTATTCACGTAATATAGTGGAGTTTGTAGCTGTAGCAAATGAATACTGCAAATATGCTGAGCACGCAGGAGAACTGAAAGGTGATGAGATATTGAGAATCTTACAGCGGATATTACCGCTTTTGTACCTTAAAGCATCATTGCTGCCTGACCTTGAGCCGTTTTTCGAAGATGGGAATGAGAAGTTTGTAACTGAATCCGATTGGTACAGGATTCATGATAAGCTTAAAAATAAGTTTGGTACGGCAAATGATTATCTGGAGCTCTATGATGAGCAATTGATAACAGCAGAAACACCGTTACAGTCGAGCCTGGCAGAAAATATGGCAGATATTTACCAGGATCTAAAGAATTTTCTTCTTTTGTATCAGACAGGTACACAGGAGGTTATGAATGATGCAGTATGGGAATGCAGGTTAAATTTTGAAAATATCTGGGGTCAGAAACTGGTAAATGCCATGAAGGCAATTCATAAATTCATTTATTCAGGGAATGAAATCGAAAGGGTTAAAGATAACGATAGCCTGACAGGAGAACAAATAGATACTTCAGAATGGATTATATCAAAACGACAGAGAGAGTTCAGGGGGGATTATGAAGAATAAATATCGTGAGAATTTAACGGCGGCGGAGCTGGCTGATTATGATCTGTCGTGGTTTAAGGGCAAAATTATTATTATTGATAATCTGAAGATCTTTAAAAAAGTAATACCTGCACTGCAGGATAAAAAGATACTTGGTTTTGATACCGAGACCCGCCCATCTTTCAGAAAGGGTCGTAAAAACAGGGTCTCACTGATTCAACTTGCTACAAATGAGGTTGCCTGGCTTTTCAGGATCAACAGGATAGGTATACCTGAAGAACTTGTCACTATTCTCGCTGATCCTGATGTTATAAAAGCAGGAGTGGCAGTACATGATGATATAAGGTTTCTGAAGCATTTGAGGAAATTTGAGCCTGAAGGTATTATTGATTTGCAAAAGCTCGTGAAAGAATATGGAATTACAAGTTCAGGACTTAAGAAACTATCTGCCATAATACTTGGTTTCAGGATTTCAAAAAGACAGCAGGTAACTGACTGGGAAGCTGAAGATCTTTCTGAAGCACAACAAATATATGCTGCAACAGATGCCTGGGTTTGTTATGAGATATATAAGCAATTAATTGATTGATGGTACGGGCGTTCTCTAGAACGCCCCCACAACAGCCATAAATTATGCACAAAACAAAGATCATTCTCAAATCAGGCAAGGACCAGTCGGTGCGGAGATACCATCCCTGGATATTTTCAGGTGCAATTAAGAAGATCTATGGTGATCCGGTTGAGGGTGATATAGTTGATGTATATGATAACAAGGATAATTTCCTTGCATCAGGTCATTATCAGCCAGGTTCGATTGCTGTAAGGATACTCTCTTTCAATGATATTGATGCTGATATTGATTTATTCAGGGAAAGAATCAGAAATGCCCTGTTATACAGGGAATCCATAGGTCTGACATCTGCCAGTTCTCAAACAAATGTTTTTAGGCTTGTCCATGCAGAGGGCGATAACCTTCCGGGACTGATAATTGATTTTTATAATGGGATTGCGGTAATGCAAATGCATTCTGTGGGTATGTACAGGATACGAAATGAATTTGCTGATATACTCAAGGATTTGCTCGGAGAGAAACTGATTGCAATATATGATAAAAGTGAGGGTACTATACCTTATATGTCAGGAATTAAAGCTTCAAATGAATTTTTGTATGGCATTGCGGATAACAGGGTAAATGTTATGGAAAATGGATTTCAATTTACAGTTGACTTGATTTCAGGACAGAAAACGGGTTTTTTTATTGACCAGAGAGAAAACAGAAAACTTCTTGCTGAGTTTTCAAAAGACCGGAGTGTGCTGAATATGTTTGGTTATACAGGAGGTTTTTCAGTCTATGCGATGCAAAATGCTTCCCTGGTTCATACAGTTGACAGCTCTTCCTCTGCACTGCAACTTGCAGATGAAAATATAAGGATGAACTTTGGAAATGATCCAAGGCACAAATCATTTGATGCTGATGCATTTGAATTTCTAAACGAAATAGATAATAAATATGACCTGATAATTCTCGACCCTCCTGCTTTTGCTAAACATAATAATGTTCTAGCAAATGCATTACAGGGTTATAAGCGACTTAATATGAGGGCTATAGAAAAGATAAAACCGGGAGGTATAATATTTACCTTTTCCTGCTCGCAGGTTGTAACCAGGGAGAATTTCAGGAAATCGGTTTTTGTCGCAGCTGCCAACACCGGAAGAAAGGTGAAGATATTACACCAGATGAGCCAGCCTCCTGACCATCCGGTGAATATTTATCATCCTGAAAGTGAATATTTGAAGGGGCTGGTGATATATGTGGAATAAATAAACCACATACTCACCCCCCGGCCCCCTCTCTACTTCGTAAAGAGGGGGTGAGTACATGTGATAAAGTTACAACTATACCATTGAGTTATGTCCACAAATAAAAACATAGAACTTATTGCCGGAAAGCTCGGTCTTCACGACTGGCAGGTTGAAAACACCATCAGGCTGCTGGATGACGGTGCTACAATACCGTTTATAAGCCGTTACAGGAAAGAGATGACGGGCAGTCTCGATGAGGTTCAATTGCTTCATATAAAGGATGAATATAACCGGCTCAAAGAACTTGATCTGCGAAGAGAGAGCATAATCAAGTCAATTGAGGAGCAGGAGAAGATGACACCCGAACTGATGGAGAAGGTCCGGGCAGCTGAAACAATGGCAGAACTCGAAGATATATACCTTCCATACAGACCAAAACGCCGTACTCGTGCAACAGTAGCCAGGGAAAAGGGTCTTGAACCATTAGCTGAAATAATTTTCAGGCAGCAGGAAACTGATCCGGCACTCAAGGCGGAAGAATTTCTTTCTGATGATGTTGTCACTGTTGATGATGCCATTGCAGGTGCTTGTGATATCATTGCAGAATGGATCAGTGAAGATGAGTTGGCAAGGAAAAAGCTAAGATATTTGTTTGATAAGGAAGCTGTTATTTATTCAAGAGTTATCAAGGGGAAGGAAACAGATGGTAATAAATTCAGTGATTATTTTGACTGGTCGGAACCACTCAGAAAATGTCCTTCGCACCGGCTTCTTGCTATGCGTCGCGGCGAAGAGGAGGGATTTTTGAAGCTTTCAATTGACCCTGATGAAGAACATGCCCTTGAAATACTTAATTCACTGTTCGTAAAAGGGAAAAATGAATCATCTGAGCTGGTAGGGAAGGCTGTCCATGACAGCTGGAAAAGATTGCTCTCTTCATCTATGGAGACAGAATTCAGGAATATATCAAAAGAAAAAGCGGATGACGAAGCAATTAAGGTATTTGCTGATAACCTGCGACAATTGCTGCTTGCCTCACCTCTTGGTGAAAAGAATGTTCTTGCCATAGATCCTGGATTCAGGACAGGCTGTAAGATCGTTTGTCTCGACAGGCAGGGTAACCTGTTACATAATGAGAACATATATCCTCATCCCCCACAGAATCAGACAGCTCTTTCCTTAAAGAAGATATTATCATTGGTGAGTGCATATAAAATAGAAGCTATAGCCATTGGTAACGGAACTGCCAGTCGTGAGACAGAAGATTTTATCAAATGGGTAAAATTTGATAAAGATATCCAGGTGTTTGTTGTCAGTGAAGCAGGTGCTTCAGTCTACTCTGCATCCAAAACTGCCAGGGAAGAGTTTCCTGATTATGATGTTACTGTGAGAGGGTCTGTCTCTATTGGCCGTCGTCTTATGGATCCACTTGCAGAACTGGTGAAGATTGATCCCAAATCGATAGGAGTGGGGCAATATCAGCACGATATTGACCAGGCAAGATTGCAGGAAGCTCTCGACGATATTGTTATGAGCTGCGTTAATGCGGTAGGTGTGGAGGTTAATACAGCAAGCAAGCATCTTCTGACATATATTTCAGGACTTGGTCCACAGCTGGCTCAGAACATTGTGGATTACAGAACGGAAAATGGACCTTTCAAATCCAGGAAGGATTTACAGAAAGTTAAAAGAATGGGAGCCAGGGCTTTTGAACAGAGTGCCGGCTTCCTGAAAATCAGGAATGCTGATAATCCTCTCGATAGCAGTGCTGTCCACCCTGAAAGCTATCATGTGGTTGAAAAAATGGCAAAAGACCTGGCCTGTGATGTAAGGGAACTGATGAGTAATGAAGAAAAAAGAAAAGAGATTGTACTTGATAAATATATTACACCGGTTACCGGGCTGCCTACTCTAAAGGATATAATGGATGAGTTAGCCAGGCCAGGACGAGACCCAAGATCAAAAATCAAGGAGTTCAGGTTTGCTGATATCCATGAGATGGAAGACCTCAAAACCGGTATGGTGGTACCCGGAATTGTAACAAATGTTACAAAATTCGGGGCATTTGTTGATATTGGAATCAAGCAGGATGGATTGGTTCATATCTCTAATCTCAGCAAATCATATGTTTCGGATCCTTCAACCGTAGTAAAACTGCATCAGCATGTGATGGTAAAGGTGCTCTCGGTCGATATCGACAGGAGGCGTATACAGCTGTCGATGAAGGATGTGAGAATGGAATAATATAAATCTAAATAGAATATTATGAAAAAGATCAATTTTTTGTCAATACTGCTGGTTGCAGTTGTTTTATCTGCCTGCAGCAGCAAGCAGACTATCAAACCTCCCATAGCTGAAAAAATACCGTATAAAGTTTTTGATAATAGAATCGATAATTATTACTGGATGCGTCTGACAGACGAACAGAAAAATGCGGTTAATCCAGATGAGCAAACTTCGCAAGTCCTTAATTATCTGAATAAAGAGAACGAGTATACCGATGCAATACTAAAGCATACTGATACTCTTCAAAAGACTATTTATGATGAGATAGTGGGAAGGATAAAAAAGGATGATGAATCTGTCCCATACTTAGATAACGGATACTATTATTATAACAGGTATTTTGAAGGTAAGGAATACCCGGTCTATTACAGGAAGAAAGGTTCTCTTGATGCTGCAGAGGAATTATTGCTGGATGTCAATAAGATTGCTGAAGGTCAGAAATATTGTTCAGTTACCGGACTGGCTGTAAGCAGGAATAATAATATACTGTCTTATGGTGTTGATCTTGTCAGCCGGAGACGTTACACTGTTTGCTTTCTCAATCTTACTACGGCACAGCTGCTTCCTGATAAGATTGAAAATACTACCGGGAATACTGTCTGGGCTGCCGATAATAAGACAATCTTTTATACTACGAAGGATCCTGAAACTTTGCGGTCCGACAGAGTTTTCAGACATATTCTCGGGACAAAGGTTGATGACGATAAAGAGGTTTATTTTGAAACAGATGAGACCTACAGTGTTTATTTGGATCAAACTAAGAGCAGAAAGTATATACTTATCATTTCAACCCAAACACTGGCATCCGAGGTTAGATTTATTGATGCATCAAAACCTCAGGGAGAGTTTAAAATATTAGAGCCCAGGAAGATGAACCATGAGTATTATGCAGATCATCTCGGGAACAATTTTTATATTATTACTAATGCAGATAGCGCCAGTAACTTCAAACTCATGAAAACGCCGGATAACAAAACATCCTTCGAAAACTGGACTGAGGTGATACCGCACAGAACTGATGTTCTGTTGGAAGGTTTCGAATTATTTGATAATTATCTCGTTACAAATGAAAGAATCAAGGGTCTTAATAATCTCAGGATCATAAATACTAAGAACAACAGCGAACATTATCTCGATTTTGGTGAAGAGACATATTCAGCAAGGATCAGTGTCAATATGAATTCTAATACAGAGGTTCTCAGATATAGTTATTCATCACTGACAACTCCTAATTCTGTGATTGATTATAATATGAATACGCAGGAAAAGAACGTGCTTAAGCAGGATGAGATACTGGGAGGATTCGATAAAAATAACTATGAATCAAAACGTCTCTGGGCACCGGCTGAGGATGGAACCATGATCCCGGTTTCCCTTGTTTACCGGAAAGGTTTTGTTCAGAATGGAAAGACTCCACTACTGCTTTATGGATATGGATCATACGGCTCTTCAATGAACGCATCATTCAATAGTTCAGTATTAAGCCTTCTTGACAGAGGGTTTGCTTATGCAATTGCCCATATTCGGGGCGGAAGCGAGATGGGCCGATATTGGTATGAAGATGGAAAACTTTTTAAGAAGAAAAATACATTCACTGATTTTAATGATTGTGCACAATTTCTTGTAAATGAGAAATACACATCCACTGATAAACTTTTTGCCATGGGCGGAAGTGCCGGTGGACTTTTAGTTGGTGCTGTTGTAAATATGAGACCTGACTTATATAAAGGAGTGATTGCAGCTGTTCCATTTGTGGATGTTGTAACTACCATGCTGGATGAAAGCATCCCTCTTACGACATCGGAATGGGATGAATGGGGTGATCCGAGAAAGAAGGAATATTACGATTATATGCTTTCCTATTCCCCTTATGATCAGGTTAAAGAGATGAATTATCCAAATCTGTTTGTCACAACCGGTTACTGGGATTCCCAGGTACAGTATTGGGAGCCGGCAAAATGGGTGGCAAAACTCAGGGATATGAAAACGGATAAAAATAAACTGGTGTTATACTGCAATATGGATGC
The DNA here is from genome assembly GCA_964507015.1 of uncultured Rikenellaceae bacterium. GTDB lineage: Bacteria > Bacteroidota > Bacteroidia > Bacteroidales > VadinHA17 > LD21. Next base: position 27,968 of record CAZDOM010000024.1, read on the forward strand.
AGGTCATGGCGGCGCATCAGGCCGGTTTCAAAGGTATAAGGTTACTGCCATGCAATATGCATTTATTGTTGACCTTGCAGGTGTAAAAAAGTAAAGACGCCGAATTTCGGCGTCTTTACAATGTTTTTTCAAAACGGTCTCATTCCGCTTTCAGATCTCGGTCTCATCTCAGGTTTCCTTGGCAGCTTCTGGTCTCTAATAGCAGCATTATATGCAAACGAAGCAGTTATTATGGCATTGACCTGAAGATCAGTCATTACAAGTCGTTCGTATGTATCCATTACCGTATGATAGCCGCGACCATATTCTATTTCATCCTGGATAAACTGGAAAGCCGGCAGGCCAAACCTGTCAAACGACAGATGATCAGTACCGCTCGTATTCCTTATAGCTATTGTCGAGCATCCCAGGCTTTCGAACGGTTTCAGCCACTCTTCAAAAATAGGTCTTACCATTTCGTTCTGCTGGAGATATATACCTCTGTATCTTCCCGATCCGTTATCCATATTGAAATATGCCGCAAACCTGTCAAAATCTGGTTTATTCTCGTTTGTTTCCGGATCCACAAGATATTTCTCGGCATAACCGCGCGATCCGTGAAGACCCTGTTCTTCACCTCCCCACAATGCTACTCTTATTGTTCTTCGTGGTGCCACATTAAGGGCTTTAAGGATACGAAGTGCTTCCATCATAACAATACACCCTGATCCGTTATCAGCAGCACCTGTTCCGCCATGCCATGAGTCGAAATGTGCTCCAATGAGAACCACTTCATTCTTAAGTGTTTTGTCAGTACCGGGAATCTCCCCGATAACATTATAAACCTGAGGAGCATCAATGAATTTGTTTTGAATCTCTATCTCCATTTCAACAGGTACATCATGATTTAGTAATCTTGCCATTCTGCCATGATCTTCTATTGGAAGGTTCAGTTCTGCAATCGGTTCAGGATCACCGGAATTATAATTTGCACCATTTGACCTGGGAATATTATATGTTCCCGAGCTATTAAGTATTACTGCAACACCTTCAGATTTAAGTAATTCGGTTATTTTTGCCCTGAGCTGCCTTTGGGCCATCATAGCTGCCATATCGAAAGGCATTCTACCTCTTCTCCCACCTATGCGATCCATCTCCAGGGCGTCCAGTTCTTCGTCTGTCAGTCTGCTGGCCAGTGGTTCAAAACTAATTTCGTTGGTGGAAGTCGAAGGTATCAGTACAATTTTATCTTTCAAAGTACCCTTATACTTATCAAGGTCGGCTTCAGTTTTAACATCAACAATCACCACTTCACCCTTTATCAGGCCATTAGTACTACCGGTCCATGCCACAGGATTACATGCGAAATTGCAATAATATGGTGCAGTCATTGCCACATATGTTTTCAGGTTATCCCAGCCACCCCGGCTGAAATCCCTTGCAGCTTCAACCCTTACATTCTGAAACCCTAGTTCCTCCATCTTCTTTTTCGCCCATTCAGTGCCGTGGTTAAATCCGGTTGAACCTGTAAGTCTTGGACCAAGGAAATCGGTCATCCAGAATGCCAGATCTTCAACCTGTGAATTATTCATTCCCTCCTGCTTGATCTTATAGACCATCTCAAGATCGACTTTTTCAGTCTGGGCAAAAAGCCATGAAGAGACAGCAAGCAAAAGGACTAAGCTGATAGTGATTTTTCTGATTTTCATAGTTTTAGTTTTTGTATGAAACAAATTTAAGTAAAATTGAATATTATTGCCCATTCTGAAGAAAATGATTTAAGGATATTTAACTATATAGATGCCGGCGGCATCAAAATCCAATATCCATGGTTACGTCCATGGTATAGGCAGCACAAAGTATTACAACGCCAGCGGCGTTGAAGAATACCTAAATAAACAAATACTCTTCTTTAAAATCAACGTCATTATCTTTTAACATCTCGATCAACTCTTCTTTATAAGAGACTTTCTTGTGATGGTTCTCCTGGTTCATCACATACTTAATCAAAGGTTGTTTACTTGAAATATGATAGGTAAATCCGCTGTACCCGACCTGCCATCGCGGGAAATTCTGAAATAATGACCTCTCCCGGCATATTATGACATGAGTGGCTTCCTTTATGTCTTTAATCAGGTACGCAGGGCATATTGTAGGGTGAGTTATAATATGAATATGATTAACAGCACCCCCGAAAATATATGAATGACAGGATTTATTCTTCAGAATTCCTGCAATATAGGCGAATAAAATTTCCTTGTTTTTGGATGAAAGAAATGCATTATGATCTTTGCTTCCAAAAGCCATCTGATACAAAAATTGAGTGTAAGTTGACATAATATTTCCTTTTAGCACTAGAATTTAAGATACAAATATTTTATCGGAAGTACAAATTCGACCCCGCCAGGGTCGTAAAGATCCTTGCTAATCTTTACCCCGGATGTGACCGGGGATATTGGAATCTGCGCCCCTCCGGGGCAGGCACAATTTCTCCGGTTTTATTCACACGCTATCTGCAAAAGCCCTTTGCATAACTAGTGAATCTGATATTTACAAGAGAATAAATGATGCCGGAGGCATCCAATTCCAATATCCATGGTAACATCCATGGTAGATCTGATGCAGTTGTTTGCAACACCGGAGGAGTTGCAGAACCATTTAAAAGACCCACTCCAAACCTCCCGCTTCTCAGCCAACTTTGCTTTTTTCATTAATTATGCTACTGATACTCCTAAAATCTTTATACATATACTGAAAACGCTCATTTATCACTGATCATCTTCTATATGTCAAAAATTTGTTTACATATTAGTAATCAATTAATTATTTTAGTTTAATTTTGAATAGGATTAGTCGTATTCTCATAAATATCCCAAGTATGAAAAAGCAAAGACTTCTTCCGACCCTGGCTTTATTGATCCTTTGTCCAACCATTTTCTCCCAGAATTTCATTATTACTGATCCCAAGCTTGAATTTGACGGTTATCAGTTAACGATATCATATGATCTCGTCAATAAGAATGCCTCTGATATTTTTTATGTATGGGTGGAAATGAAAAACCAGGCCGGAACGCGAATACGAGCAACTGATATCAAGGGTGATATGGGTGACAGTATTCAACCCGGAAATAACAAAAAGATTGTATGGATCCCTGAGCAGGATGCCATTTTTCTTGACGAAGATATAACGGTTGAGCTGGTGGGTGAAAGATATGAAAAGTCGTTCAACAAAGGCTCGATGATGCTTCTTTCAACTGCCGTGCCAGGATTGGGACAGACAAAAATATCGAAAGGGAAACCATGGTGGCTGACAGGTGCAGCTGCATATGGCGCACTGGCAGGAGGTTTAATTGTACACAATAGTTATTCTAAGACATATGATAACTATATGGCTGAAACAGATGCTGTTGAGAGGGCAAATCTGCTGGATAAATCACAGAAGCAGTTGACCTTATCTGGAACCCTGTTAATTTCAGCTGCCACTATATGGGCTGCAAACATTATATGGGTTGCTGCAACTCCGAATAAATACCGGCCACTGCAATATGCAAAGCTCGCTCTTATTTCTGCTCCGGGTACACAGGGAAGGGCTACTTTATTATCGCTTAAGGTGAATTTTTAAAGTTCTGAAAAAATGAAAAGGATCATTCTTTTAATTATAGTATGCCTGATCGCTACGGTATACATTTCTGCCCAGGTTGTCAGAAGCAGTAAATCTATTATCCATATTAATAACAAGCCTAAGACAACCGTAATTCCTCAAACGGTAAGCCATCAAACGGCAAACCGTCCCGGAATGACTGTTGCACCAGCAATAAAAGGTAAATATTATGCTCTCATTATAGGTATCAATGATTATATTGATCCTGTGATATCAAGTCTGGACAGGCCTATTCAGGATGCTCAGGTTTTCTATAATGCAATTACTGAACGCTACACTTTCAATGAGGAAAATGTCAGGTTTCTGAAGAATGCGACAAGCACGGAAATGTTTGCGGCTCTTGATTATTTTGCAAAAAAAGTCCTACCCGAAGACAGCTTTATAATCTTTTATGCAGGTCATGGTGTATGGGATGCTGATGCAGAAATTGGTTACTGGCTTCCTTCTGATGCAAGAAGAAACAGTAAAAGAGACTGGTTCAGGAACAGCACTCTGCGCG
>CAZDOM010000025.1:0-32029 GCA_964507015.1 uncultured Rikenellaceae bacterium
ACTCAGGCTATTATTCAGTAAACCTTTACTGGAATGACGGGCAGGATGACTATACCCCTGCACAAGGTCTTACATATAATCTCAGGGTAGGAACAACATCCGGGGGAAATGATATTGTTTCTTCAATGACCAGCCCCTCAGATTATTCCTTGCTGAAGCCCGGTCCCGGAAATGTGTACAGTAACAATTCATGGTTCCTGAAGAACCTGAGTCCGGGTAACTATTACTGGAGTATACAGTCAGTTGATAATTCAGGCCTTGCTTCTCCATTTTCTGATGAACAGCAATTTGAGATTTTGGCACCGCTTACTCCTTCAACCTTTGATGTTATCGGAAATATAAACGCTGTTGCAACGGGAGTCGATTTTGACGTTGATAATGACATCGACCTTATACTTACTGACTCGTTACTTTCAATACATGAACAAATTTCGCCATATAATTATGCTTACCATATTGTAGATTCTTTCTGTCTGTTTGTTGATCTGAAAGATCTGAACAGCGATAATCTCCCCGATATAATTGCCAGGCATAATCACAGATTTCTTGTTGAAACCCACGACTCTCTTACTATTTATATCAACAGGGGAAATTTTGTTTTTGACAAAATGAACCTTGATACACTCACCTTCACCTCAGCTGCAGCAGCCGATTTTGACAATGACGGAGATATAGATATAATCATCCATGAGGAAGGATATTTCCTTTTTGAGAATGTCGATTCTCTTCAATATAACAGAATCCAACTGCCATTATCAGAAATCCTTACTTCGAATTCCACCCTCTCGGCTATAGATATTGACAGAGATAATGATATGGATTTCATTATTTCCGGTGATGAAACCGGCCATACCGGAATTTGTCATACTTATGTTTATAAAAATTTAGGAGACATGGATTTCACACTTTCCCAGGAACTCTTCCCCGGTCTGGGACCTACGAGATTTATGCCTACAGCGGAAATCATGGTAACTATCGCTCCCGTTGTAACCTGGAATGACTTTAATTTTGACGGATATCCGGATCTGATTATTACAGGTAATGATGCTTATCAAAATACAAATAACCTGATATATCTGAATGATGGCACAGGTATTCTTGTTTTAACTGATATAAGTCCCCGGCCAGCTAATAAATTCAGCACATCATGGATCGACTTCAACACCGATGGATACCTCGATATCATTATGCCTAAAATGGGCTGGACAGTTGATAATATGATTTACCTTAATGACAAGAACAATGGTTATAATGGATTCCCCAATTTGGCGGACAGCCTGACTACTGCTATGTATATCGATGCTATTGATGTTGACAACGATTATGATAAGGATATTATCTGCACTTACAAGATCCCTACAGGCGCATTTACATATAAACCCGGAACAAAAATATATACCAACAATTATAATTTCACGAATTATCCTCCTTCTCCCCCTGCATCAATTTCGCATGAGATAGACAGTTTCACTGTAATCCTGAGCTGGAGCAAGGGACTTGACGACCTTACAGATTATGATGGCAATACATATAATATCTGGGTGGGAACCACAGATTCAACACCGAATATTATATCACCTCTTGCTGATCTTGGCACTGGCTATCGTTATGTAGAAGATATCGGGAATACAGGAACGAATGTATCACGGGTCATTGAAAATCTTCCACTGGGTAAATACTACTGGAGTGTTCAAACCATTGATAATTCGCTCCAGGGTAGTTCATGGGCTCCCGTTGATTCCTTTGAGATCAGTGCACTCACTGTCGATTTTGAGAACGATACTGTTTGCCTTGGTTTCTTTACCCATTTTACTGACCGGAGTGTTTCAACTGAAGCTATTGACTCATGGCAGTGGGACTTTGGAAACGGTAATTCCTCATCACTGCAAAATCCTTCGTTCGAGTTTAGTCATTCAGGAAACAATAGTGTAAAACTGGTAGTAGTTTCCGGCACATCTGTCGATTCGATTATTAAAAATGTATATGTAAAACCTGTACCTGTTACCAATTTCAATGCTGATATTGTTTGCGACGGAGCGACAACAACCCTTACAAATGCTACAGTTCTTAACGGTACAACAATAAATTCCTGGTATTGGGATTTCGGTGACGGGCAAACATCTACTATGGCACAACCTCCATCTCACGGATATCTAAATCCGGGAGATTATTCTGCACAACTGAAAGCTTATGCTTCGAACGGATGTGCCGATTCAGTAACAAAGACCGTTAAGGTAGGCAGTTATCCCGTCGCGGTAGTTACTGCTGATGCACCACTGACTTTCTGCAAGGGAGACAGTGTTACTCTTTTAGTGCCTGATGTTATCAGCTATACCTACAGCTGGATGTCTGGCGGTGTGAGTATAACAGGTGCCAGTACAAGTCATTTTGTTGCTAAATTATCAGGAAATTATACAGCCCTGGTCATTAACCCGGTTGGAAATTGTAGCAGTACTTCATCTTTGGTGGCAATTATTGCTCTCGATGCACCATCAGCTCCCCTTATCTCTGCTTCAGGAGATCTTGAATTCTGCCAGGGCGACTCTGTTGTACTTAGTGTTACAAATACTGCCGGATATGTCTATCAATGGAAACTCAATGGCGGCACCGTGGGGGCAGATTCATCACGGTATACTGCTAAATCCTCCGGAACATACTCCCTTACTGTATCCAATTCAACAGGATGTGCCGTTGATGCAACAAATGAAATAGATGTTACTGTATATCCTGCTCCAACACTTCCGACGGTAAACCTCAGCGGACCCACTACATTCTGTGAAGGCGATACTGTGGAACTAAGTGTAACAAATAATCCGGCATATTCATACCAGTGGGAGAATAACAGCTCCATTATTCCCGGTGCCGAATTAAACCGTTATAAAGCTGTTTCATCAGGATCGTACAAGCTCAATATATCAAATTCATATGGTTGTGTTACTTTAACATCACCTGTTACCGTTATTGCCAAACCAATGCCTTACGAGCCTGTCATCACTTCCGATAATTATAATCCCGGTGAATGTATGGGTGAGACTCCGATCAGGCTTTATGCTGATCAGGAGATAACAGGATACTCATATCAATGGAAACGAAACGGTACCCCTGTTTCAGGTGAAACACTATCATATATTGAGGATTTCCTCCCTCAGGGAGATTATTCGCTTGAAGCTGATCTTGACGGATGTACTGTAGAGTCTGATGTTGTGAACGTTTACTTTGAAGATGCTCCCGATAAACCAATTATCAATGCCCAGGGACCGACAGTATGGTATTTAACATGCAGCAATGATTCTGCAGCAACCTACAGGTGGTATTGCAATGATAAACTTATAGAGGGAGCCGATGATTATTACTATATCGCCGGACGCAAAATGGGTGATTATCAGGTTAGTATTGGGAATGAACTGCAATGCTTTACAAGGAGCGATGTTGTTACAATCCCTACAGGCGATACCGGGACGGATGATGTGGATCCATTCGAAGGACTGAATATATACCCGAATCCGACAACCGGCTTGTTCACAATTGAGATTGATAATAATCTCTTCGGGAAATTATGGTTAAGGATCATCACTGAGAACGGCAAAGAAGTAATGTCGTTGAACCTTGATAAGACAACCGAACACTTCATGTATGAGGTTGATCTGAGCGGGCAATCAAAAGGGCTTTACATTATTAATCTGCTTATTGACAGGCATTTCGCCACGAGGAAGGTTATTGTAGAATAAAAAGATTGCTTATTATTTTACCACGGATTTCACAGAGGACACGGATGAACACGGAGTTTCTCCCACTCCCGTCCTCACCTTTTCTCCCCCTCCTTCTTCTACTGCATGTCGCTAGCCGGTCTTTAGTCCCAACATTCCAGTCATTAGTCAAATAAAAAATTGAAAATTTGTCATTAAATTGAAAATGTTCTAAATTTTGAAGATATTTTTTCAAATCCTGATCCTAATGAAAATCCTTTCCCAAAAAAGACAGGCTTTACTTTTATTATTCTCATTAATCACTATTAACCTGTTTTCTCAACAATTTGTTGAACAAAATGACATTACCTTAACAGGAATACGGGATGGTTCAACCGAATGGTGTGATCTGGATAATGACGGGTATCTTGACATAATCCTTACAGGGAATGACGGCTCATCTCCAGTGAGTAAAATTTTCTGGAATAATGGTAATAATACCTTCGATGAATTGCCCGGGGTTGACCTTGAAGGTGTCTATCAGGGAGCCACTGCTACCGGAGATTTTAATAATGATGGTTTTCTTGATATACTGCTCACAGGCAGAAACATATCTACCAAAAAAGTCTCACAAATATACAGGAACAACGGTGATCACTCATTCGTTGAGTTGACAGATATTCAATTGAAAGGAGTATATTCCGGATCACCTGATTGGGGTGATTATGATAATGACGGTGACCTGGATATATTGCTAACCGGTTATTCAGACCTACAGTATATCTCAGAAATTTATTGTAATAATGGAGATAATACTTTCACCCTTCAAACAAATATCTCCCTCCCTGGAGTAGGTAATGGATCTTCTGCTTTCGTTGATTACGATAATGACGGATATCTTGATATCTTCCTGTCAGGCAGCACATCACTTTCTGAATATATTTCAAAATTATTCCGCAATAATGGAAATAATACATTTACCGAACAGACCAATATAATATTTCCTATGATTGGCGAAAGTTCTGCTGATTGGTGTGATTATAATAATGATGGCTTCCCGGATGTTCTATTTACAGGAAGAGATCCTGATACAGGACAAGGAATCTCAAAGATCTATCGTAATATGGGCGATAATACCTTCATCGAACAAACCAATATCTCATTACCTGGATTACAATCTGGATCAGTAGCCTGGGGTAATTATAACGATGACGAATATCCGGATATATTGTTGTCAGGCTTAGCTCCAACAAAAGTCACAAAAATATATAGGAATAACGGAGATAATAGTTTTACAGAACAAATTGATATAGCTTTGACGGGTGTATATAATGGATCCGTTACCTGGGGAGATTACGATAATGATAATAATCTGGATTTTCTCTTAACCGGAGCAATTGACATGACAACAGGTATTTCCAAGATTTACAGGAATGAAACTGAAGTTATAAATACCCCTCCTTTAGCTCCTTTGCAACTATCCCACGAAATACAGGATACACAGGCTGTATTAAAATGGGAACATGCTGTGGATGATGTAACTCCATCAGCCGGTATGACATATAATGTACGTTTTGGAACCTCATCCGGGAATATTGATGTCATCAGTCCTCATTCCATGGCTGATGGCAGTCGGTTGATCCCATCTTATGGAAATGTTCCGGCTGATACATTTCTGATTCTCAGGAACCTTAAAAAGGGAATTTATTTCTGGAGTGTACAGGCAATAGATAATACTTATACGGGCGGACCATTTTCCTCTGAATTATCATTCGAAATTACGGCTGAAATTCAGTCATCAATGATCTTTCTGACTGAATCCAAAGGCACTTCACAATCTATACAATGGGCAAGGGGGAATGGAACAAAATGTATTGTTTTTGTAAAGGAGGGAAATACCGGTACAGTTGAGTTGACAAATAACACAACATACATCGCTGATGAAGCATTCGGATCAGGTTCCCCGGCTGGTGACTGGTTTTGTGTTTATAATGGCACCGGCTGCAGCGTCACATTAACTGATCTGGATCCCTATACTGAATATCTTTACCAGGCAATTGAGTATGATGGTTCACCCGGAAATGAACAATACTTCAACCTGAGTGGAATCAATAATCCATTATCTTTCAGAACTTCTCCTTTCATTGAACAGACTGGCGTTTCCATCCCGGGGACTTTTTATAGTTCCACAGCTTGGGGTGATTATAACAATGATGGGTACCTTGATCTGTTATTGTCCGGAATGTACACGAACTCTAAAGTGTACCATATCAATGGTGATGGCAGCTTCACCCAAGAGGCTTCATTAGCATACCTCACAATGAGTTCAGCTGCCTGGGGCGATTATAATAATGATGGCTTCCTTGATATCCTGATGACCGGAGATGACATGAGTTGGAATCCCGTTTCTGTTATATACCTTAACAATGGTGGTAATACGTTCGCTGAACAGGGTAATATTTCGCTGACACCCGTCAGCGAAGGTTCAGTGGCATGGGGTGATTATGATAATGACGGTGATCTTGATATTTTACTGACAGGCAATTCAGGTTTAAATAAAGTAGCTATCATATACAGGAATAATGGCAATGGCACATTCAACGAACAGGCAGGTATAAGTCTCACGGGAGTGTCAAAAAGTGCAGTGGCATGGTTCGATTACAACAGAGATGGGTTCCAGGATATCATGTTAACAGGGCAGGATATAACTGAGAAGCTTGTTGCTATTATCTATCGCAATAACGGCGACAACACATTTACTGCACAAACTGATATTTCACTGACAGGTGTTTATGCAGGTTCTATTGCCTGTGGTGATTATGATAATGATGGTTTTCAAGATATTTTGTTATCGGGAGGATCTTCAATTGGAATTGGCGTTCCTGCCAATCCGGTCACAAAGATATACCATAATGACGGTAACGGGAATTTTACTGAACTGACTAATACTGGTCTAGCAGGAGTTTTTAATAGTTCAATAGCCTGGACAGATTATGATAATGATGGTCTTTTAGACATTTTATTGTCAGGAATATCAGAATCAGGATATATTTCTAAGCTCTATCATAATCAAGGGGATCACATGTTCGCCGAGCAAACCAATGTTACTCTCGAAGGATTGACTGACGGATCTATTTCATGGGGAGACTACGATAATGACGGACGAATGGATTTAGTTCAAACAGGCTATAATGGCTCTGAAGGCGTTTTTAAGCTCTATAAAAACTTTTACCCCGACGCCAATACCGCACCTGATCCTCCAACTGGTCTCACTCATTCTATGGAAGGTTGTTCCCTGAAATTTACATGGGAATCCTCAACAGATGGGCAAACACCTTCCACAGGTCTTACCTACAACATCAGGGTAGGAAAAACTCCCGGAAGTATCGATGTTATTTCACCAATGTCACTGGATTCAGGATTCAGAAGTTTAACACAACAAGGTAATACGGGTAATGATACTTCATTTATTCTGAAAAATATATTCCCTGGTGATTATTACTGGAGTGTTCAGGCAATAGATAACAACCTGAAAGGTAGCACTTTCGTCCCAGAACAAATATTTACCGTCGATAGTATTCAGGCACACAACCTGACAGCTTCTCTTTTGTCAGGCACAAGTCTGTCAGTAAGATGGTCGAGAGGAAACGGTCAGAGGTGTATTGTTTTCTGTAAGATGGGTTCAACACCAGGGGCATTACCTGTTGAAAACACTACTTACATTCATGATAATATATTTGGATATGGTGATCAGATAGGTTCCACAGGATGGTATTGTATATATAATGGGCTGGCTGACAGCACAAATCTTTCCGGCCTTATACCCGGATATTCATACTCAATACATGTAATGGAATATATAGGTTCTCCAGGAAATGAAAAATATTTCAGAGAGATCGCTAATGATAATATAGGAGTTTTTGGCACAAGTATTTTTACAGAAGAAACCGGCATTTCATTACCAGGAACCAGCCAATCTGCAATAGCCCTGGGCGATTATGATAATGACGGATATCTTGATTTTTTGCTCTCAGGAAGTTCAGGCGAAGGACCAATTACAAGAATTTACCGTAATAATGGCAATAATACTTTTACAAAACAGGACATTCCATTTACAGGTATTTTCTATAGTTCTGTAGCCTGGGGCGACTACAATAATGATGGATTCATTGATTTGCTGCGGGCCGGGCATAACCCTGAAGGAATTGGAATATCAATAGTGTATCTGAATAATGGCGATAACAGTTTCACCGAACAAAACAGTATAATCCTGGAAGGAATTGTTGTTGGTGCAGTAGCATGGGGAGACTATGATAATGATAATTATCTGGATATATTAATTACAGGTTATAATTCTGTATACGAACCCCTTTCTAAAATCTATCATAATAATGGTGATAGTACTTTTACTGAACAGACTGATATATCCTTGACAGGTAACGCCTATGGTTCAGTAAAATGGGGAGATTGCGACAATGACGGGAACCTGGATGTTTTTTTGCTGGGCACTAATCCCGGTATTTATCATAATAATGGTGATAATACATTTACTAAGCTAACAGGTACAAATTTACGCAGTTCCTATAGTCAGAATTCAGCAGATCTGGGAGATTACAATAACGATGGGTATCTGGATATTCTTATTGCCGGATATGGAAAAACAGCAGTCTATTGCAATAATGGCAACGGGACATTTACTCAACAGACAGATATTATTTTACCAACCGTAGAGTATGGTTTTGCAGACTGGGGCGACTTTAACAATGATGGTTATCTCGATATTGCAATATCAGGAAAATCTGAATCCGGTTCTTTAACAAAAATTTATTGTAATAACAGGGACAATACATTTACAGAATTAACCGATGTATCACTTACAGGTACTCACACAGGTGATCTGACCTGGGGTGATTATGATAATGACGGGGATCTGGATTTATTGCTGAGTGGTTATGCAGTTACTGGTGATATTACAAAAATATACCGTAATAATTTAATAATGAAAGCCGGGAACTATCAGCCAAATAAAAAACCTGAACCTCCTGAATATCTTTCTCATATATTTATGCCAAATGCTGTTCAACTGAACTGGATACCGGTTGAGAATGATGAAACTCCCACTACTTCTATGACATATAATGTAAGGTTGAAGCAAAAAAATACTGAGAAATGGATAGCAGGTTTTATGGCTGATGACACCTCTGGTTTCCGCCGCCTGCCTGCAATGGGAAATGCACAGACCGGAACCAGTTATATTATTAAAAATCTTCCATCTGACACCTGGTATTGGCAAGTACAGGCTGTGGATCTGGGTTACCAGGGAGGTATATGGTCAGCAATTGATTCATTCGAAATAAAAAATGTCCAGTCCTTCTATTCTGGTGATGAAGTGTGTCTCGGATACCCGACAACATTTATTGATCAGTCTGTTGCCACAGACGGAATAGCCTCATGGAACTGGGATTTTAAAGATGGGATGACTTCAACTGAGCAGAACCCTGTTCATATGTTCTCAGCAAGCGGAACCTATAATGTTAAACTCGTTGTAACAGATAATGGCGGCATTAAAGACTCACTCGAAAAAGATATCATCGTCAGGGCACGTCCTATAACCGGTTTTTCTGCTGCGGACGTATGCCAGGGAATACCCGTTACTGCTACTAATACAACAGATAATAACGGGCTTACTATCTCCTCATGGAGCTGGAATTTCGGCGATGGCAGCACCACAACAGATCAGCAGCCCCCTCCTCATCCCTACCTTACTGCCGGAGACTACTCAATAAAGCTGAAAGCTGTTGCTTCAAACGGTTGTGCTGATTCCATTACAAACATTGTTTCTGTTGGTGCCTATCCCGTTGCTGCTGTTACTGCCAATGCCCCTCTTACCTTCTGTAAAGGTGACAGCGTAACTCTATCGGTACCTTATGTTGCTGATTACCTATATACATGGAAAATAGACGAAACAAACCTCACGGACGGCGATTCAAGCAAATATGTGTCCAGACTTACAGGTAATTATTCTGTAGAAATCGTTAATCCAAAAGGCAATTGCACAACAAACTCATCTGCCATTGGTATAACTGCACAGGATGCTCCAACTGCACCATTGATATCTGCTGATGGTGATCTTGAATTCTGCCAGGGCGATTCCGTGATCCTGAGTGTTACAAATAATCCGGAATATATATACCAGTGGAAACTCAATGCCGGAGCTATAGGAGTCGACTCATGCTTGCATTCAGCCAAATCTTCGGGTAATTACTCCCTTACTGTATCCAATTCAACAGGATGTGCCGTTGATGCAACAAATGAAGTCATTGTAACCGTATATTCTGCTCCAATACTCCCGACAGTAAACCTCAGCGGTTCAACTACATTCTGCGAAGGTGACAGTGTTGAACTCAGTGTTATATATAATCCTGACTATACTTACCAGTGGGAAAATAACAGCTCCATTATTACAGGTGCCGAATCAAACTACTTTAAAGCCGTTGCCTCCGGAACATACAAACTCAATATATCAAATTCTTATGGCTGTATAACCATGACATCACCCGTTGATGTAACTGTTAAACCAATGCCCTATGAACCTGTTATCACTTCCGATAATTACAAGGCCGGTGAGTGTATTGGTGAAACTCCTATAAAGCTAAATGTTGAACAGGAGGTCCCGGGATACAGTTATCAATGGTACCGTAATGGCATCCCTGTGTCAGGTGCCACATTATCATACATGGAGGATTTTCTCACCGAGGGAGATTATTCCGTTGAAACTGACCTTGACGGATGTTCTGCTGAGTCAGATGCAATAAGTATATTTTTTAAGGATGCACCGGAAAAACCATCTCTGAGTGCACAGGGACCAACTGTCTGGTACCTTACCTGCAGCAATAAGAATGCTGATGAATATAAATGGTATTGCAACGGTAACCTTATAACAGATGCAGAAGATTACTATTATATTGCCGGCAGGAAGATGGGTAACTACCAGGTTAGTATAAAAACCGAACCGGGTGGATGCTTTACCCGAAGTGATATTGTCACCATCCCATCAGGCGATACCGGGATGGATGATGTGGATCCATTCGAAGGACTGAAAATATATCCTAATCCCAGCAATGGTCTCTTTATTGCTGAAATTGAGAATGGGTCCCTGGGTGATCTTTTAATAAAAATTATTAGTCAGGATGGAAAAGAATTGTTTAACTTTATGTATGAAAAAAGGTCGGCATATTTTTCAGCCGAATTAAATATAAGCGAACTACCAAAAGGTTATTATCTAATAAGCTTTGAATTGGATAAATATATTACGACCAGAAGAATTATAATTGATTAATTTTTGAAAAAGATGAAAAGACACATACTACTGAACCTGTTGCTATTAGTTATTATAGCACCAGGATTAAAAGCTGAAGTAGAATTTTCGGTCAAAGAGAAATCAATAATCTATACAAATGCCGTTAAAGTACTTGAAGATTATCAGACAATAATAAATCAAATAGGTGAAAATGTTGTCAGTGATATTGAAAAAGCAAGAAGTGGAGCCGAAGGTTTCCTTGAACTCTTTGTTAACAGGCAGGTTCTGATATTTAATGACCTCGATCCTGCACACAAGCTAAGTGAATTCTATGAAGCCGAAACATACTCAAACAACATTATCCTCTGGTACCCTGACGGAATTACTGTTAATCTTGATCTTGCCAATGCCAGGGTAAGTGAAATAATGTCACACGAAAACAATATCTATTCTATTGATATCCTTGCAAAAAAATCGATCAACGGTAACTACCTGAATCAAACTCTTAATCAGAATGTAGAGGATCTCACTTTCAGGGTCGCTTTTAGTGTTGAAAACAAATCACCGGATAACTTCAGGATTGTCGGAATACGAAACGCAGCATCAAACTATGTTATTGATTATTCCCAGGCACTCAGGGAGGTTAATGCCGAGGAATTTAATGATGAGGACCTTGCAAAAATTCAAAGCGCTATTAAAACTATCATTCAGGATTATACAAATTTTCTTGCACTGATGGGCGATCCACAGGAAACAGCTGAAGATAAGGAATTTTATAAAGAGAGTTTCCTTAACCTGTTTCCTTCAGCCGATACTAGAATATATAACGATATAACACCTGATCCGGAAACTAATCTTATTGCTGCTTCTGATTATCTGACTAAATATTTTGCAGATTATCCTAACGGGATTAAGAATCTGTCAATAAACGCCGACTCTGCAAAATTCGGGAAAGTTATGAAGGCTGAGGATGGAACCTATTACACATACACTGATGCTAATAAGTTCTTTTCAGGAAGCTATAAGGGAAAGGATGCATTCAGAAAAATGTTTCCCCTGGTATTCAATATTTCATTTACCGCTGCAGGTAAAACATTCTCTGATTTTCGTATAAAAAGTGTTGATATATCAGCTGTTGATTTCTATGAAGATGCGTCAGGAACAGAAACAAATCAACTGCCGCAGATCGTAATCAGGCCCGTTACAAGAAAGGGATTTGGAATGTCATTAACGGGTTCATTCGGAATTACCAGTATTAGCGATAAAGATATCGAAACGCTCACTCTCACACAAAACAGCCATTCATGGAGTGTCTCTCCACTGTACGGTTTTATCAGTGCTATAGGCGTGAGTTACTATTTCACCGATAATATTGCAATACGAAGTGGTCTGGAATTCAATAAATACTCGGCAAATTTCAACCTCAGCGGAGAATTTCAAGATGATATTCTCTCTGCTGATGCTAACAGTATTACCTATTATAAAATAATTACTGCTGATTATGATTCGCTCGTCAGTATAAATTATCTGACACTCCCTTTATTAGCCAACTTTACCAGTGGGAAACCGGGAAAATTCGGATTTTATGTGGAAAGCGGCGTAAAAATATCTGTCCCTCAGAAAGCATCTTATAAAACAACCGGCAGCTATAAATTTACCGGCTACTATCCTGATGATACTTATATTCCATATAAAGACTGGACTGAACTGGGCTTTTATGACAGGGGTATAATTAACGAAACAGGTACCATGAAAATAAAAGGTTTTAACCTTGCATTCTACGGCTCTGCCGGTATTAATATCCCTCTCGGATATTATTCTTCAATAACATTCGGCCCTGAAGTTATCATTGGGCTTTCAGACATACTTAGTGATAAATCGACATATATAGATATTTTTGGTAAAGAATATACTCATCAGCCTGCAAAAATTAAAAATTTCGGCCTTAGAATAAGTTTAGCATACAAATTGTAGTATAATTTGAAAACAACTTATCATATGTATAGAAAAATATTTATAACAGGACTGATATTATCTGTAAATCTGTGTGTTATAGCACAGGAGACAAAGACTGCCGTTACCAGTAAACAGGCAAAAATAACAGATGAGATCAGCCTGAGCGAATCCGATATTGAGGTTTTTAAGGAACAAACCAAGCAAAAAGTTGAGGAATTTCAGCAATATATTGTTACCCTTGGAAATAAAGATGAACCTGCCGAGAAACGAAATATGGCTGAAAAAGAGGCACTGAAGCTCTTTTATAAAGGTGCTGAAATGGAAATATCCACAATAATGCCCGACGGGACGATCCAGAAGGTCAACAGACCAATGGAAAAATACCTGGCAAGACTTAAATCACTGCCTTATACTAAAGTAGTTATCAAATTTTACGATATAGCTTATATAAGGGAATTTACAAAGGGTCCTGATGGAAAGTATTACTCAACAGCCACAATTATTCAGGAATTCACAGGCTTCAGCGATGATGATATTATCTATACTGATATCACAAAGAAAGAGATCGAAATAATTATTGATATCGTCGAGGATACATTTTTTAAGGAAAAAAGATGGAAAATATTCCTGGGTGATATCAAAGCCGCCGAAACAAAATCAGCTGTTTCCTGATGTCATATTCTCTAACCAACAAAAGAATGAATCGCGTTCCTTTTGTTATATTCGTGATGTTATTTATCAGCAACTCTCTTTTTTCACAGGTACTTACAGATACACAAAAGGAGCGTGAGGAGATTTTTGTTGCGAGAATAAAACAATTCAATGAATTTGCCGACAGGTTTAATCTGAAAACTGATTTTAACGGCAATCCAGTGGATTCAGTATTTAAGACAAAAATGCCACGTGAAAGAATGATCTCAATTCTATTTGACCTGAAAGATCCACGTGTTCAGTCATCAAACAATGGTTATTCGGAAGAGTATGTTAATTTGAAAGAAGAATTCATTGATGATGTGTCGAAAAATAATATACTTCTTGATAAATATTCCCCTGAAATTATTGCCGAGGCAAGGGCCAGGGTAATATACAGGGGAGAACCAAGACAGGTAAGGCTCTTTCTGGGACAGGAGGTCTCTGGTAATAAATCAGTGAAATGGGTGCTCTATTCTGCAAAAGGTGATATCCTGAATTTATTTAAAACAGACACATCGATGGTCCGTTTCATTCCGCCATCAAGTAATGAAACTGATTTCATTAATCTGAAAAGAGCGCTTGAGGATACTGACTACCTCCGGGATTACGCTTCAAAAGATTATAATCCTGATTTACTCACTCTATTTTTATATTTTATACAAGCCGGAATAATAAAATATGAATATGTCGAAGAGGTTGTTTACCACATAATAGATATCCCCGGCTGGTATATAAAGGTAAAGGATTTAAACCGGAATGAGTTGAATTCAGGCTGGCTTATAACTGATTTGAAGAGGAATAATCTCGATCTGGCTTCTTTTATAAATAATCTCTAGTCTTTCGCCGGTCTCACTATTGCTTCCACAGGCCAGTGGTCTGAAATATAAACTCCGCGTTCTTTTTTGATGGTGGTTCTGTGGTCAAGGACTTTCATGCCCTCTTTTACAAAGATATAGTCAATTCTCCCTGAACCACCCACATCATTGAAACTGTTAAAAGTATTATCCGGGCCATATGGCCTTTTCTCTGATATTTCATATGAATCAACTATTAAAGGCACACTTTCAGCAGGACCTGTCAATATTGCATATCCTTTACTTGTGGGAAGCATATTAAAATCACCTGTAATAATGAAAGGAAAACCTGAGGCAATCGTGTCAATTTTATTCAGGAGTAACCTTGAGCTCATTACTCTTGCTGAATCAGAATCATGGGCAAAATGAGTATTAAAGAAGAATATATGCTGGCTGTTATTCCTGTCAACAAGTTCTGCATATGTCACTATGCGAGGCAGGTTTGCTCCCCAGGCCTGTGAACCCGGCACATCAGGCGTTTCTGAAAGCCAGAAAGTAATTGTCCTTACCAGGTCAAAACGTTCTTTTCTAAAAAACAGCGGTGTCATCTCGCCTGATTTTGCACCATCATTCCGGCCAACACCCACCGAGTGGTATTCAGTAAGGACTGAATCGAGCAAATTATACTGATGTAATAATACCTCCTGCATTCCCAGCAGATCTGGTTCTTCTTGGCTGATAAAATTACATACTATCGAGGCCCGGTTAGGCCATGCATTTATACTGTCACCGGGATTATCATACCTGACATTCAGTGTCATTACTTTAATATTGTCTCTGTTTCTCTTACCGGAACATCCGCCAGAAAAGAGGAGTAATATGACCAAAGAATAGATAAACGTTTTTTTCATCTCAGGTAAATTTTATTCAAAGATAATCATCTCAATTACATACTGGTAATTATGACCATTGAATTGTCTCTGAAAGGTAGTACACCAATTATTCATATATTTGCTGCTTAAGCGAACTGAAATCTTTCAATGCCTGATATAATAAAGCTTTTACCTGATTCTGTTGCAAACCAGATAGCTGCAGGTGAGGTCATTCAGAGACCTGCTTCGGTTGTCAAGGAGCTTATGGAAAATGCAGTCGATGCCGGGAGCAAAAATATAAGTGTAATTATCAGGGACTCAGGGAAAACATTAATACAGGTTACTGATGATGGCTGCGGAATGTCGGAAACTGACGCCCGTCTTTCATTTGAACGTCATGCAACATCAAAGATCTCCTCCGCAAATGATCTGTTTGCAATAAGTAGCAAGGGTTTCAGGGGAGAAGCCCTGGCTTCCATTGCAGCTGTATCAATGGCAGAGCTTAAGACCCGCAGAAGAGACTCCGAAACAGGAACTTCTGTCATTATCAATGGATCAAAAGTTGAATCGCAGGAACCTTGCAGCTGCCCGGAAGGATCAAGTTTTTCTGTCAAAAATCTGTTTTACAATATACCTGCAAGACGAAAATTCCTGAAATCGGATATGACCGAATTCAGGCATATAATAAATGAATTTCAAAAAGTTGTTATTGCACACCCCGAGATCAGATTTCACCTTCACCATAACGACAATGAGGTATATAACCTGATCCCCGGTAATTTCAGACAACGAATCACCGGTGTATTTGGAAAACAGATAAACCAGGATCTTATTACACTTGAGACAGATACCAGCCTTGTTTCAATAAGAGGTTTTATAGGAAAACCTGAGAGTGCCCGCCGTACCTATGGTGAGCAGTACTTTTTTGTCAACAGGAGATTCATGAAACATCCTTATTTCCACAAAGCTGTAATGGAAGCCTATAACAACATCCTTCCTGCTGAAGCCATTCCAACATACTTTATTTTCATGGAAGCCGATCCGGCTACCATTGATATCAATATCCATCCCACAAAAACTGAAATCAAATTTGAGGATGAAAGATCTATATGGCAAATACTTATGGCATCCATACGTGAATCACTGGGACGATTTAACATAGTCCCGTCTCTTGATTTCGAGAATGAAGCATTGATAGATATACCTGTAAGGAAACCCTCAGACTCAATACCTGATCCACCCTTTATTAAAATAGATCCGGGTTATAATCCTTTTGATTCTGATACTAAGAACTACCATAAAAAGGATCCTGGTGAGCAATTTGAAAGGGAAAATATCACAAACTGGGAAAAGCTATATTCAGCTATTGAGAAGGAAGACAGGGTTCCTGAAGAGGCCTCAGGAAGAAAGGATAATACAAGAAAATTCTTACAGATTAAAAATAAATATATAGTCTGTCCTGTTAAATCAGGGCTAATGCTTATCGATCAAAAAAGAGCTCATGAAAGAATCCTGTATGAAAATTACCTTGAAAATCTTAGTAATGATAGATCAGTAAGCCAAACAGAACTCTACCCTGTTACTGTCGAGATGAGTCCTGCTGATATCCTTATTTTGAAGGAGATCAGGGAAAACCTTAAGAAGCTTGGATTCACTATTATATTCACAGGTAAAAATTCAATTTCAATCAAGGGAAGACCATCAGTTTCAGGGTCCTCTGATCCGGCCGAAATGATTGGTATTTTTATAGAAGAATATAAATCCACCCTGTCAGATCCTTCAACAGGTGTAAGGGAAAGACTTGCAGCATCGATGGCATCAGCCTCAGCTATACAATATGGCAGGGTACTTCTGCAGGATGAGATGGAAAATCTCTTCGACAACCTTTTTGCATGCTTATCGCCAAATTATGCCCCCCATGGAAAACCTGTGATAATAATCATTACTCTTGAAGATCTGGATAAAAAATTCAAATAGCCATACTTAATTCCATATATATTAGCATATTAGACACATTTAACCTGTTTTTAAAATCGGAGTTAATTTGTCTGATAATTTTAGAAATATTAGCTTTGGCGCGACAATTGTATGAAAAACTGATATAAAATATTCAGATGAACGGATACGGCAGAGGATTTTTTAGATTACCCCCGGTGGTAAAAAATATCATTATGATCAATGTACTGATGCTTCTGGGTTATTACGCTGTAAGAAGTGTTTTTGGTATTGATCTGAATGGTATTCTGGGACTCTATTTCCCAAAATCAGAAAGTTTTAAGCCTGTGCAAATACTTACCCATATGTTCATGCACGGAGGTATCTGGCATCTTTTTTTCAATATGTATGCACTTTTTATCTTCGGGCAGGTTCTTGAGAATGTCTGGGGTCCGAAACGCTTTCTTATTTACTATATGGTATGCGGACTCGGAGCTGCACTGGTTCATGAAACAGTAATTGCTTTTGAATATAAAAAACTCATGAATATCATCAGTCCTGACCAGCTCCAGATAGTCCTGGATCAGGGTGCTGCTTACCTCAGGGAGGGTAAAGTCTTCACTGACAAAACCATGCAAGATCTCCAATTGTTGCTTAATACACCAACAGTAGGAGCCTCCGGTGCCATATTTGGTATACTGTTAGCTTTCGGTGTGCTTTTTCCAAATACACAGTTAATGCTGCTTATACCTCCTATTCCAATAAAAGCTAAATATTTTGTTATGGGTTACGGAGCAATTGAACTTTATCTGGCATTTACACAACCAGGCAGCAATATTGCCCATGCAGCACATCTGGGAGGAATGCTTTTCGGGTATATTCTTATCAGATACTGGAGAAAAACAACAAATACACTCTACTGATGGGAATCTGGGACGATATAAAAAGGACTTTCAATACCGGCAGCAATCTTATTAAGCTCATCTATATAAATATTGCAGTATTCTTAATTCTTTCTATTACTGCAATTATAGGATTCCTTTTAGGAAACCCTGCTGTACCCGATTTCACGCTAAGGATCTTTTCTGTTCCGGCATCATTTAAAGCACTGATGCTCAAACCATGGACACTGATCACTTACATGTTTACACACAAGGATATCTGGCATATCCTTTTCAATATGTTGTGGCTTTATTGGTTTGGAAAGATCTTTCTGGAATACCTTGATCAGAGAAAGCTGGTTGCAGTCTATCTTTTAGGAGGTCTGAGCGGGGCATTAGTATATAGTCTTTCATTCAATTTCTTTCCTGCATTTAAAGATATACTGGATGAATCTGTTGCTATAGGAGCTTCTGCTTCTGTAATGGCCATAGTAATTGCAATTGCAGCTTATGTTCCTGATTATACTGTTCGCCTGTTTCTGCTGGGAAGGATAAAAATAAAATATCTCGCCCTGGCAATATTTGTGCTTACATCGGTCATGGACTTCTCGGTGAATTCCGGTGGCAAACTTGCTCATATGGGAGGTGCTCTGTTTGGCTATCTGTATACTATCAACCTGAGAAGAGGACGCGATATAGGCAGAGGATTCAACAGGATAATAGATTTCTTTGTAACTATGTTTAAACCCCGGAAAACCCTGAGAGTAAAATATAAAAAGCCTGTTACAGATTACGCATACAATAAAATGAAAGCAGAACACCAGGACAGGATTAACGAGATCCTAGAAAAAATATCAAAGGGAGGTTACGACAGCCTCACTAAAGAGGAGAAAGAGATGCTTTTTAAAGAAAGCCAGAAAAAGAACTGATATGTCTTTTTAATGATTTCAGCTATTTTAGCTAAATATAAGATCATCATCTGTTGAGAAAATTTCTATATAATTTGTTACTGGCTGCTAATCTTCTTTTTGGATTGTCATTGCTTGTATCATACCTTGCTGTTCATATAAATCCCGATACTTTTATTATTCCGGCCTTTTTCGGCCTGGCCTATCCATACCTTCTCCTGGTAAATATAATCATAGTGATCATATGGGTAGCTCTATTGAAATATGAAGCTTTTATTTCTGTTATTATCATTGCACTGGGTTTCACACATCTGTCAAATTATATCAGAATTGGTAAACCATCCGGTAACACAGATGGTTCATTTAAAGTTTTAAGCTATAACCTGAGACTATTCAATGTTTATGAAGGTCCGGGCGCAAATTCGGAAAACAAAGTTTTAAGTTTCCTCAAGGACCAGAAAGCTGATATTCTATGCCTCCAGGAGTTTTACATGACCGGGGCTCCATCACAGAAAGATACCATAATAAGAAGTGCCCTTGGAGATAATTATTATTCTCATATAAAGGTTATTGGAAGCGGTACTGATAAGTATTATGGTATTGTTACATACAGCAGGTTCCCTATTATAAGAAAAGGCGAAATAATTCATCCCGGATCTTCCAGCCTTTCAATATTTTCAGATATTGTGATTGAAAAAGACACATTCAGGATCTTTAACAACCAGCTTCAGTCGTTCAGACTAAAGAGAATGGAACGATCATTCCTGGAAGAAATAACCTCACCAGGTGATAACGAGACTCTTGATGAAGTAAAGAATCTTTCTGTAAACCTCAAAAAGGGATTTGTAATAAGAGCAACCCAGGCACAATCGGTTAAAGCACATATTAACCAGTCACCCTACCCGGTAATTATTGCAGGTGATTTTAATGACACACCTGTATCATATTCGTACAGAAAAATACGGAAAGGACTGAATGATGCTTTTGTCAATTCAGGTTATGGGGCCGGATTCACCTACAAGGGTAATTACCCGGCAAACAGGATAGATTACATCCTTTATGATGATGTACTTGAAAGCACAAATTTTGAGATTTTCAAGGTGAAGTTTTCCGATCATTATCCTGTTGCTGCCTGGTTCAGGAAAAAAGATTAGAATGGAAGTCTGCGAAAGTCAACATTTCCACCGCTTATTACCAATCCCGTTTTCCTTCCACTGAAATATCCAGGATTCTCCATGATAACAGCAAGTACTGTGGCGGAAGATGGTTCAATAATTATTTTCATTCTTTCCCATACCAGAAGCATGCATTCGAGAATAGATTCTTCTCTTACTGTAAAGATTTCATCAACATTACTCCTTATAATGGAAAATGTCAGTTCACTTAAGGATGTTAGCAGACCGTCTGCTATTGTTTCAGGATTTACAGATGGTGTAAGTATTCCCGAATTAAATGATTTCCAGGCATCATTGGCATTGAGCGGCTCTGCACCTATCACTTTTATTTTACTATCTGTACTTTTAACCGTTATTGAAGTTCCACTCATTAATCCCCCTCCACCTACCGGAGCAATAATAATATCAAGGTCTGTTATTTCTTCAATTAATTCCAAAGCAGCAGTACCCTGACCACAAATTACATCGAAATTATCATATGGATGGATTAGCAGGGCTCCTGTTTTTTCCATTATGATCCGTGCATTATCTACCCGGGATTGAAGTGTCGGCTTACAAAAAGTAATTTCTGCTCCATATCCTCTGACAGCATCCACTTTTACTGCCGGGGCATTTTCGGGCATTACAATGTGGGCTTTTATCCCATTCATCGAAGCTGCCAGAGAAAGCGCACCAGCATGGTTACCTGATGAATGAGTTACAACACCCCACTTTTTTTGTTCTTCCGTTAATTGCAGGATAGCATTTGTTGCACCTCTGAACTTAAATGCACCTGCTTTCTGAAAATTCTCACATTTAAAGTATATCTCACTTCCGCATATCGTGTCTATCTGTTTAGATGTCAGAACAGGTGTCCTGTGTATAAATGATTTTATACGTTTATGTGCTGAACTGATATCTGAGAGAGTGGGGAGGATCATTTTGTTTTAATTTCCCCTCTCTGTTTCGCAAAGAGGGGAAATTCGGGGGGGTAAGTATTTTTTAAGCGAAGATGCTGAATGCTACTGTCAATCCTGCAAGAACAACAGATACCATCGACATAAGTTTAATAAGTATATTGAGTGAGGGGCCTGAGGTATCTTTGAAAGGATCGCCGACTGTATCTCCCACAACTGAAGCTTTATGTGGTTCACTATTTTTGCCGCCGTAATTTCCTCTTTCAATGAATTTTTTTGCATTATCCCATGCTCCGCCTGAATTGTTCAACATACTTGCCAGTACAAATCCCGAGCTCAGACCACCTGCAAGAAGTCCAACTACTCCGGGCACACCAAATATCACTCCTACAATCAGTGGAACTGCGATTGCTATCAATGATGGGATAAGCATTTCACTCTGTGCGCCTGCAGTTGATATCTCAACGCATTTTGCATATTCCGGTTTTGCCTTCCCCTCCATAATCCCTGGTATCTCACGGAATTGACGCCTTACTTCATCTACCATTTTTCCGGCAGCACGACCTACTGCTTTCATACTCATTGAGCTGAACAGGAAAGCCATCATAGCCCCAATAAAAAGACCGCCAAGAAGAATAGGATTAAAAAGTGAAAGGTCATATGCAGAGGAAAAATCCCTTATTGTTGCAGTGGTAATATTAACTGCTTCCTGTCCTTGCTGAACTGAAGGGACAGTACTGTTGTAAAAAAGTGTATCGCCAATTTGTTTGAAACCTTCAGGTGCTTTATCAATTATTCTTCCAAGCCATAATCTTACCTCTTCCATATAAGCAGCCATCAGTGCCAGGGCTGTCAGGGCGGCAGAGCCAATAGCAAATCCTTTTCCGGTAGCAGCAGTGGTATTGCCCAGTCCGTCCAGAGCATCGGTTCTCTCTCTTACCTCTTTGGGCAGTTCTGCCATTTCAGCATTACCTCCGGCATTATCAGCAATAGGACCGAAAGCATCAGTTGCAAGTGTGATGCCTAATGTAGAAAGCATCCCTACTGCAGCGAAACCGATACCATAAACACCCATGCCAAAATTATGGAATCCTCCCGAAAAACCATATGCCGCAATAATTCCAAGTACTATTGTAATAACGGGAATCCATGTAGAGGACATACCAACAGCTATACCTTCAATAATAACAGTGGCCGGGCCCTGTTGTGCCTGTTTGGCAATACCCTGTGTCGGTTTATTACCATCAGATGTATAGTATTCAGTGGATTGACCAATAATAACACCTGCAACAAGACCTGATACTGCGGCGCCAAATATTCCCCATGTGATCCAGTTAAAAGCGGCCAGGACTGCCAGTACAACAAGAATCAATGCTGAGCTGCCGCCTGTTCCAAGCAGAAGGGCACGTAACAGGATCTTTGGTGTGGCCGATTCTTTTGTCCGTACCATATATACACCGGCGATAGATAGTAAAATACCAATTGCCGATACTAACATGGGGGCAATTACAGCTCTCATTTGTATATCTCCGGAGATCGCCGGCAAGGCGGCTCCCAGAGCAGCCGTGGCCAGTATTGAGCCTGCATATGATTCATAGAGGTCAGCTCCCATACCGGCAACATCACCAACATTATCTCCAACATTGTCAGCAATGGTTGCAGGATTACGTGGATCATCCTCGGGTATACCGGCTTCCACCTTCCCAACCAGATCTGCACCTACGTCAGCAGCTTTTGTAAAGATACCTCCGCCTACACGTGCAAAGAGAGCCTGTGTTGATGCACCCATACCGAAAGTCAGCATAACTGCTGTAATTTCAATTAGTTTTTGATGTTCAGTAGTACCAGGATGTACAAAAGTCAGACCGATAAATTTCAATCCGGCGTCCA
Organism: uncultured Rikenellaceae bacterium; assembly: GCA_964507015.1. Lineage (GTDB taxonomy): Bacteria > Bacteroidota > Bacteroidia > Bacteroidales > VadinHA17 > LD21. The sequence goes on from CAZDOM010000025.1 coordinate 22,987, forward strand.
TATGTTCGGGAGTAAATACCAGTCCATTGAGGATCAGAAACCAGATAGCTATATCAAGAAGTCCGAATCCGACGACAACAAGCCCCATTACCGCGCCGCTCCGTAATGCAACCTGAAGTCCTTTATTGAGCGATTTTGAAGCAGCCCATGCTGTTCTGTTCGAGGCAAAAGTTGCTGTTTTCATTCCCAGATAACCGCACAGACCGGAGAAAAATCCTCCGGTAAGAAACGCTACCGGAACAAATGGATTTTGTATCCCAAAATATGCCAGGATAGCAAGAAGAATAAGAAGAAGAATAAATACCTTAATTACAACAGAGTATTGGCGGCTCAGGTATGCCATAGCCCCTTCTCTGACATAAGTGGCAATCTCTTTCATCCTGTCTGTTCCCTCTTCCTGTGCTTTCATACTTCTGTAAAAGATCCAGGCAAATAACAGAGCAATCAGCGCTGAAACGGGTACAATCCAAAAAATATTACTAATCATATGATTTGTTTTTAAATTAGAAATTATTGAATCCGATGTGAAAAATTTTCGTGTACAAAACTATATTAGTTTTTCATTATTACAAATAAATAATAAGAATCCAGAAGATCATCTTTCAGAAATAGCCAGATAAATATACAAACATTGTTTCCCTAAAATAGAAGTCTCTGAAGATTAAATATGCTATGTGGTTATATACCCCTGAAAAATTCGTAATTCATATCCTCGATTTCCTTCATTTCCGGATAAGGATAGAATACTATGTCATCTTTAGCTCCCAAATAAAATCCTGTTTCTATTGTCCTGTAAAGAAGCATTCCATGGAATATCCGTTGAACAGTCTTCATGTGCTTCTCGTACTCACCTTTAAGTATTTCAAGGCAATCTCTCAGATGACCAATATTCGTATAAGGCAGATGCTCAGCTGAACCTGAAAGAGGATTCGTTGCCAGCTCACCCAGCTTAAGTTCAACAAAGAACAGTTTAGGGAGTACTATCGGAGTTGATCCGTCAGTAAGTTTTTTCAGAAACGCAGAGGGAGCCAGACCGCTGGCTACCAGGGGAGTAACCGGGGATAACTCCTGGTAAAGATGAAGGGCATCCTTAGGTTCCTTACTCTTATCATAAGGTGCTTTCCTGAGTTCCAGAACACAACCATGATCTGTTGTAAGATACAGGCTTTTAAGTGCATTTGTCGGAACCATTTCAAGGGCTCTGTAAACCGAAAGATAAACAGAGCTTTTCGGACTTCCATCTTCCTTGGCAACACATCTCCTCTCAAGGCTTTCCATATCAACAAAATGTTTAACCTTTTCAAGGTCAACTTCAAAGAATATCGTCTGGCCTTTATTCCTTTTCTTGGTTCCTGTCGAAAGATACATCCCGAATCCTTCAGGTGGCAGCATCGAAGCGACAAGCGCTTCAGGGGTACAGGTTAGATAAATATATTTGCTCATGGTTATAAATTTTATGAACCTGAATAAGAAATTTCTTTCATGACATATCTTATTCAAATTTATAACTCTTTTCTGAAGAATGAAAAAATATTTTTTGCTAAGAATATCCCAATTTAACAACCACGCATGACCTTAATCCATGTTACTTTTATTACCTTTGCCACTTGCCAAAAATGACCAGAACATGAGTAATTTCATTGATGATAAAATATCAGATCGGCTTGGCGGATTAAGCTTCGGAAAAGCGACAGCCATTTACAAATTTGAACTGATAAAAAGAGCCAAGGCTGCAGCAAAAATTGCCCATCCGGATATGGATCTTATCGATATGGGGGTTGGAGAGCCTGACTGGCCGGCAGATACTATTGTTGTAAAAGCACTTTCAGAAGAAGCAGGTAAACCGGAAAACAGATGGTATGCCGATAACGGGATTCCTGAATTCAGGGAAGCTGCTGTTCAGTATCTTGAAAAAGTATATGGCCTCAAAGGGCTGATCAATACAGAAAATATTATACATGGGATAGGATCAAAACCTATTCTCGCTATGCTCCCGTTGTGTTTTATAAATCCGGGGGATATTTTACTTACTACTGTTCCCGGGTATCCGGTAACTGCAACATATACAAAATACCTTGGCGGAGAAGTGTATAACCTTCCGCTTTGGGAATCAAATTCCTTTCTGCCCGACCTCGATTCCATACCACCCTCCGTATTAAAAAGAGCCAAGCTACTCTACATGAACTACCCAAATAACCCAACGGGAGCTGTAGCAACAAAGGATTTTTTTAATAAAGTAGCCGACTTTGCAGTTAAAAATAGTATTGTTGTTATACATGATGCTGCTTATAGTGCCTTGACCTATGACGGATATAAGCCATTAAGCTTTCTTTCCGCAGATGGTGCCATGGAGACAGGAGTTGAAATACACTCATTATCAAAAGCATTCAATATGACAGGTTGGAGAATAGGTTTCATTTGTGGCAATACCAAAGCTGTCAATGCTTATGCAACAGTTAAAGATAATACCGATTCAGGACAATTCAGAGCAATACAAAAAGCAGGTATTCAAGCTTTAAAGAATACTGAGATCACTGAAAGTACTATTGAAAAATATTCAAGAAGGTTTGATATTATTGTCGAAGCCCTGAATGAAGTGGGATTTGAAGCTAAAAAACCAAAAGGTTCATTTTATTGTTATGTAAAGGCTCCTTTGGGAACAGAAAATGGCAGAATTTTTAATACTGCTTCTGAATTCTCCGAGTTCCTGATCAGAGAATCACTTATCTCAACTGTCCCCTGGGATGATGCCGGAAATTATATAAGATTCTCGGTTACCTTTGAAGCTGACTCAATTGAAAAAGAGAAAATAGTGATTAACGAAATGAAGGAAAGGATGAAATTATTGAAATTAAAATTTTAATATGAGAATGTATAATTATAGTTATTAGTTTTTCTTTTGGAAAAATAAACAAACATTAAATTAACACAGGTTATGAATCTCATTTTCAAAGTAAGAAAAATCGACTACGTAATTAATTTTTTCTAATCCTTTTCTTTCTATTATATCTTTAGTTTGTATATTTATGCCGCGAAAAAACTGATCCCTGCTGTCATGCATAAAATTTCTGCCGTTATCATAACTATGAATGAAGAACAACTAATTGGACAATGTCTTCAATCATTGGATGATATCGCTGATGAAATTATCGTAGTTGATTCATTCTCAACTGATTCCACAGAAGAGGTGTGCAAAAAATTCAATGTTAAGTTTGTAAAACATGAATTTAATGGCTTTATGGATCAGAAAAATTTTGCAGTATCTTTAGCTTCACACCCTTACATTTTATCACTGGATGCTGACGAAGCACTAAGTGAAGAACTACAGAAATCATTGCTTGAGATAAAGGGTAATCTGCAATATGACGGGTATAAATTCAAAAGGTTAAGTAACTATTGCGGCCAATGGATCCATCATTCTGCATGGTATCCTGACAGGCAGCTGCGTCTGTTTAAAGCAGTGAAAGGTGAATGGGGAGTAATAAATGTACATGAGACATTTATTATGAATCATGACAGTAAAACAACTAACCTGAAGGGAGATCTTTTGCACTGGCCTTGTACTTCAGAAGAAGACCTTGAAGAAAAAATTGAGAAATATTCCGAAATCGCCGCACAGGAATTTTATAAAGCAGGGAAAAAAGTATCATTTTTAACTCCTGCATTTCATATGGCCTGGCGTTTCTTCCAGACCTATTTTATACGCCTGGGGTTTCTTGACGGCATAAAAGGATATGTAATCTGTAAAACAGGTGCATATTCCAGTTATCTGAAATATGCCAAACTGAGAAAACTTATCCTGGAAGATAAAAAGAGATCATCATAAAATCATGGATTTTGGAGAAGACCTGAAGAGATCACTGAAGGTTCTTAAAGATGGAGGTATAATTTTATACCCGACAGATACAATCTGGGGTATAGGCTGCGATGCCACAAATAGTCAGGCAGTTAAAAGAATTTTCAGGATAAAATCAAGGGACGAAAGGAAAAGCCTGATAATCCTTGTCAGTGATCTATCAATGCTTGAAAGATATGTAAAAGAGGTCCCTGAAACAGCTTCCAGACTTATTTCAATATCAGATTCACCGCTGACAATTATTTATTCTGATGGTATTAATCTTGCTGAAGAAGTATACAGTTCAGAGGGATCGGTAGGGATAAGAATATGCAATGAAACTTTTTGCAGAGAACTTATAAGGCAATTCCGTAAACCACTTGTGTCAACCTCAGCAAATATTACCGGGCAACCACCTCCGTCAAATTTCAGAGAAATTGATGAAAAAATCATCAAATCAGTTGATTACGTTGTTATTCACCGGCAAAAGGAAAGAGGGTTATCCTTGGCTTCCCCGGTAATAAAGGTTGAGAATAACGGTATTATTAAAATCCTCAGAAAATAACTTAATAGGATCTTACACGACCTGAGCCTGAGACACGTGCATCTATTCTCGGATCACCTGAATATGTCACATTTCCACTACCTGATACTCTTGCTTCGAGAGATCCTGTAACATAACACCGGCAACCGCCGCTGCCAGAAATACTGATCTCCATTGTTTCAGCCTTAACATCTTCTCCATTAAAGTTACCCGAACCACTTATGGATACCTCGGCATCATCGACACTTCCTCCTCCAAGCTTTATATTTCCCGAACCTGAAATACTGCATTCAAGATTTTCAACAGTCATATCGGCAGTCAACAGATTCCCGCTGCCACTTACACTCAGATCGAGATTTTCCGTCTTTATCTCATCCTGTATCTCTGCTTTACCGGAACCTGAAACTCCAAGTCCTTCCAGTTCAGGCATTGTAATATAAACATCCACCTTTTCCCTGAAGTTGAATCTCCAGTTATCATGTTTAATCTGAAGCCTGTTACCAGTAACTTGTGTCACAACTTCTCTGACATCGTCTCTATCACCCTCGAGAATAACGCTGAATTTCGGGCCGATTTTTATATAAAGATTACCGGCAATCCCAAAACTGATGCTGGAGAATCCATCCACATCCCTGGTTTCCTTAAAATCCTGCCCCACTGAAACGGAACAAATAAGGCTGATAATAGCGAAAGAAAGTAACGCTTTTTTCATCATAATATGTTTTAAACTTTAAATGATTTAAGATAAAGACGTATTATCGAAGGAATTGTTGCATGTGTATAGATACAGATATCTTTCCCGGGAATCTTTGTCAGGCATCAATTGATTTCCGTAAGACCTTTGGGAAGATCCATTTGGACTATTTTTCGTCTAGTATCTATATAAATAACCAGGTCTTCATGAAAGGGAATAAGAATCTCCTTTCCACCTTCTGGTTTAACCCTTAATAACCATTGTCCGGGATTTTCAATTACTTCAATTATTTTACCTGCAGACCGGTTATCTTGAAGAATAACTTCAAATCCCAATATATTTGTAAAATTATTCTCTCTTGTTTTGCTTGTTCCACTATCAGTTAAAAATACTTTACATCCTTTAAACGCTAGTACTTTGTCATATGTATTGTATCCTTCAAATTTGACTTTTAAAATATCCCCACCTGTATATTCTGACTTAAATATAAAAAAAGGAACCGGGGTTCCGTCAATCTCAAGGAAAACCGATTCCATTTCAGTTACATTTTCTATAAAGATCTTCTCCAGCTTAATTATCACAGTACCCTTATAACCATGGATCTTTATAATACGTCCAACCAGTATGCCGGGTTGATAAATCATTGGATCACTGATCCTTACTAATTCTTATCCTCTTCAGATTTCTCTTCGGGTTCAGGTTCAGATTGTTCTTTATCTTCAGCCATTTTACTTTCCGATTCTGTTTCAGATGCAGCATCAGCTGCTATGGCTTCATCCTGTATTTCTGCATCCGCAGTTTTTTCTTCAGGTTCTGAATCTACCGGAGCATCAACAGCCTCAGACTCAGTTACACTTTCATCTGGAGTATCATCTGTTGTTTCAGGTTCTTTTTCTGCAGGAGTCTCAATAGTGTCAGATACAACCTCAGTTGTTTCACTGGTTGTTACATCTTCCTGAGGCTCTTCCTTATCGCCTGCTTCCTGCTTTTCAGCAGCTTCAGCTTTGGCTGCCATTTCAGCCTGTTTTTTTGCTAATTTTACTGATCTTGCCTCGTTGATTTTCTTTTCTGCTGCTAGCATTTCAACCATTTTATCATCTCTGGATTTCTCGAGGCCTGATTTCTTCGCATCGATCTTTTCCTGATTATTCTTCATCCATTCTTCAAAACGTTTGTCTGCTTCAGCTTCATCAAAAGCACCTTTTCGTACTCCTTCCAGAAGGTGTTTTTTGATCAAAACACCTTTGTATGAGAGTATTGCCCTGCATGTGTCACTAGGTATTGCGCCATTTTGCAGCCAACCCAGGGCCTTGTCGAAATCGAGTTCGATAGTGGCTGGGTTAGTGAGCGGATTGTATTTTCCGATCTTTTCAATATATCTGCCATCCCGTGGCGACCTGCTATCTGCTACCACTATGTGGTAATAGGCCAGCTTCTTGCGGCCCTTCCTAGCTAATCTGATTTTAACTGCCATTAAAAATTAACGCTTATTAGTTTACCCTTTTCTAATTGTGGGTGCAAAGATAACAGTAAAAATTTACCGGACAAATGAATGATACTGATTTATAATCAAAAAAAGAGGCTGACTCTTTACGGTACAGCCTCTCTGATTTAATACCCCCGGTTTATATCATGGATTTCTTGTAAAAGTAAACGGGAAAGCCCCAAATGAACCTTCATCTATCGTAATTGTTAAATTCAAGGTATATGCTCCATCACATGTACTGAAAGTACCGGAGCCTTCATAAGCTATATTATGATAAACCCCCCACACATCCGAAGCTATTGCTTTTTTGGGAACTGTTACAGCATATGTAATCGGATCAACATGCATGACCAGCGGACCAAGATCTTCAACATTTCCATCCAACTCTTCAAGTCCTGAGACATAGATAGTGTAAGGATCTTCGTCATCAGCCGTAAGAGTTATCTCACCCTCGGTCTCCCAGCCACCAGGATAGGCAGGAGAAAATGAATGATAACTTCCTGTTGCCATACTGACACTATACACACATGCTGCAGGAATTACCAGAGGTGTTGAGCGTGTTGTACGACCATCAGTGGTAATCAACATTTCAAAATCAAAAATATCACCTCTTTCTATATCAGCTAAAGCAATTCCGAGTTTTTGGGCTACTTCCGCTGATGTAATAGTCAGAACTGCAGGAAATGTAGTTATCTCGGTGATAGTGACATCTGCATGATCATTATTATAAGAACATATCAATGTGACCATATCTTCCGATGTGCCTTCAGGCAGGTTTACCGTAAAACGCACATATGAATTCTCGAGATCATTGATATCAAATACTCCGGGATTAAGATCTGAAATGCCTGGAACTATTGAGACATTCCTTTCACCTGCCGGATCGGGAAGTTCTTCACAACTGATGGTAAATACTATCAGCATGACGATAAATCCTAGTATATTAATTTTTTTCATATCAAAATTTTTTAACAGTTAAATTATAAAACCCGGGGTTACCGTGTACCACCGGCCCACCATACATTCTCAGAATATACATAAGTACCGTCACCATAAGCATCACGAACGTTAGCATTTGTAGTCACGTCCTCCGATCCATATGTTAAACGTAACGGGAACTGATTAGTATTCTTGGGATTAGCAAGTGTTATTACGTCATTTCCCATTGCCTTCAGTCTCCTGTAATCATTATATGCTTCAAGAGCTTCTTCCTCAAAAAAGGCTATATATTTCTGATTCATGATTTCAGCAAGGGGATTGGAATTAAACCTGCTCAATACTTCATCATTGAAATAATCAGTAGCGTCAGTAGCTGATAAACCTATGTTTACTTTCTGAAAAGCAGCTGAAATACCTTTTTCAAGAGCATCTTCAGCATCAGTAAGGTTATTCAGTCTTGCATAAGCTTCAGCCTTAAGGAATTCTATTTCATGATAGCTCAGAAGATATGTTGGAGCCGTAATTGTACTCAGGGCAGAAATAGAATATACACCCTGTACCTGGTTGGCTTCCCCGTTGGGAGCATATATAAGTTCGTCATCTGTATCGGGATACGGTACAAAGAAAACCGCATCTCTCGGATCATTTCTGTCAACAAGCTTATCATGCAGACTCTGGCTTGCACCATAGTAATCCCTATCCTGGAACATACAGTAGAAAGGACTCTGTGAAGTTGTTCCGTTATAATTGAACTGTGCCTGCTCATCACTTGAAGTAAAAGACTGATTGGCATATGTAATAACATCAGCATATGCGGGAGTCCTGTATGAAAGGTGCATCGTATAACGGGCTTTCAGCCCATATGCAAATTTCTTCCAGAGGTCAGTATCCCCGTCATATATAAAATCCTGTGTGCCCAGTGTGGGAAAGACTGTTTCCTTGTCCAGGTTTGTAATAGCATCATCAAGAAAATTGAATATTCCCTGATAAATGCTTTCCTGGCCGTCAAGAACGGGGGTGAATATCTCTCCGGGCTGTAAAGCCTCTGTCCATGGCACATCACCCATTACATCTGTCAGACATGCAAGATTATATGCTGACAGTATCTGAGCTATTGCCAGTGTATGGTAATTGCCTTCTTCTGAACCGCCTTCAGAACATTTCGCTCTTATCTTCTTTAGACTGTAAAGGTTAGCATAAGCTGTATTCCATGTATTATTGTAAGTCGTGGAAGATGTTAGCTCTGAAGATCTGATATCAGCATTATAAAACTGATTCCAGGTTCCGGTATTATGTTCAATATAAACAGATGCATAGAAAGTAAAATCACCGCCAACTACTGAAAAGGCTGTTGATGTCATTGCATCTGTAATGATCAATCCTGATACCATATCAGTTGGATCGTTCACATTCTTATTGATATCATCCATTATGGATTCCGAGCATGAAGAGAATGATAAGACCAGGATTGAAACAGATAAAATATAAACTATTTTTCTCATGATTTTAAAAATTAAAAGGTTATATCGAATGTAAAACCGAAGC
>CAZDOM010000026.1:0-31630 GCA_964507015.1 uncultured Rikenellaceae bacterium
TCCAGTAACCTTTTGTCCCGCTAATCTGTACTATGAAAAAGGTAAATAGCGCCAGCGTCATAGTAAGGGCCAGATTCCCGGTCACATTAGCTCCGAACGGCGGCGGGAACGGGATAAGCCCCATAAGGTTATTTATAAGTATAAAGAAAAATACTGATAACAGATATGGCATGAACCGTTCATAGTGCTTGTAACCGATATTAGGAATGACTACATCATCACGTATGAAGATTATTACCGGTTCCAGGAAACTTTGAATGCCCCGGGGATAACTTATTCCGGTTCTTTTATATGAACGTGAAAGTGATATAAAAAGCCATAAACCCAGCAGTGCGGCTGCAAGCATTCCGATAACCATTTTAGTCATTGAGAAATCAAGAAGCAGGTTTTCCGTATCAACCTCCCCGGAATCATTGACAGACACTATCCGGCCTTCATATTCTCCTTCCCCCATTTTGAAACCCTTGTATTCATCACCATGAGCTAGTTTATTTGAAAGAAAAAAATGAAGTCCTGTTGGTTTATAATACAGGATAACCGGCAGTGGTATGGCAATATGTTTCTCCGTTCCGTCTTTTTTCCTGATTGTCAGAATATGCCATTCATGCGAGTTACTGACATGCTCAATTATAAATGAGTTTGCATCAAACTTCTCTTTTGCATGTTTTTCAGCTGCCACATCAGTAGCTCCATGCTCTTCCTGTCCTGTTACACGAAGATTAAATAATAATAATAAGAGAACCAAAAAAAGCCCTGTTAATACTCGTGTTTTCAAATCTGTACTAATTATAAAGATTTGTGTTTCAGTATTTTCAGTATGATAATTACTGAAAACAAAGTGAATGTTAAATATAAGACAAAAAATAATAAAACTGCCGATAAACCTGTTTTTTTAGCAATAAAAAACCAGGCAAACGCAAATAGTAGTTCAATCAGGAATTTAAGGCTTATTGCGACCAGGCTATGCATGGTCTGGCTGGCTGGGTCCCTGCTCTGTCCCCTGAAAAATATTATTAAGGCAAGAAGTGCGATAAGAGTAAACCCGGCTGAAACTGCAGTAATATCAGTAAAGCTTAAGTCAATATTGATATATCTGATCACCAGGGAACCTGCAGCAAGTATAACCACTTCCAGCAACGCCAGCAAGAGAACAGATTTTATCAGGGGTTTCAAAAGAGGGATTATTTTTTAATAATGAAATCTTTTATTGCAATCCAGATTGCAGCAAAAACACCCAGAAGCGACAAGATTATTGTAAAGACAGGCTTGCTGAATTCAAGCAGTTTATCAAGTTTAATGCCTCCCCATGTTGTCAAAAAGATTATGACACCCATCTGGACTACTATACCCGAATACTTAGCAAACTGTTCCAGGCCTTTATTTGGCGGGTCGTTCCTGTTCTCCTGTTTTTGCTGGTCCTGCTTCTTCATTGCTCTCGTTGTCGCTCATTTTGCAATTCCCGGAAAATTTGGCTCCGGGTTCAATTGATAGTTTTACAGTCTCAATATCACCAAGTATTCTTGAAGAAGCCTTGAGAATAAGAAGCTGGCCTACACTTATTTTACCCTCAATAGAACCGGACACTTCTGAATTTCTACAGATTACCTCGCCTTTTACCTTTCCGGTTACACCTATCACAACCTTGCCCTTTGTATTCAGGTTTCCTTTCAGACTGCCATCAATTCGAATATCTCCTCCGGATTTTATATCACCGTTAATTTCTGTACCATTACTTATAAGGTTTATTGCAGCAGGTTCTGTTTCATTAATTTTTGCCATCTATTTAGAATTTAGAGATACAAGGTTAATAACTCACAAATATATAAACTATTGTAGATAAAAGAATATGTCAGCCCCTAAATACCCTTTTGGTCATTGGGTTGGGGGTATTGGATCATAAGCCCATTTAAGATACATTGATCCCCATGTAAAACCACCTCCGAATGCAGCAAGTATAATGATATCATCTTTTTTAAGTTTACTCTCATATTCCCAGAGGCAGAGTGGTATTGTTGCTGCGGTAGTATTACCGTAATTTTGAATGTTTATCATTATTTTTTCCGGAGGCAGTCCCATTCTTCTTCCTGTGGCATCTATTATTCTCAGGTTTGCCTGGTGTGGTACCAGCCATGCAATATCTTCGGATTTAAGGTTATTCTTTTGCATTATTTCGACAGCAATATCGGCCATATTAACAACAGCAAATTTAAATACACTCTGTCCCTCCTGGTAGATAAAATGTTCTTTGGCATCGATGGTCTCGTATGTTGCCGGTTTTGCAGAACCGCCGGCTTTTAAATAAAGGTATTTACGGCCCGATCCGTCAGTATGGAATATATAATCCATCACGCCCACCTCTTCGGTTGTTGGTTCCAGCAGAACGGCTCCTGCGGCATCTCCAAAAAGAGGGCATGTAGTACGATCGGTATAGTCCGTTATGGATGACATTTTATCTGCACCAACAACAACTACCTTCTTAAATCTTCCTGATTCTACATAAACAGCACCCGTTTGCAGGGCAAACAGGAATCCCGAGCAGGCTGCCCCAATGTCAAAGCTGAAAGCATTTTTAATTCCGACTTTATCAGAGATAATATTAGCTGTTGCCGGGAAAAACATATCGGGTGTTATTGTTGCACATATCAACAGGTCAACCTCTTCCGGTGATGTCCCGGTTTTTTCCAGCAAGCCTTTTACAGCTTTCTCTCCAAGATCTGAGCTACCCAGTCCTTCTCCCTTTAAAATACGTCTTTCCTTTATTCCGACGCGTTGCATTATCCACTCGTCGGAAGTATCAACCATTTTTGAAAGTTCGTGGTTTGTAAGCCTGTATTCAGGAACCCAGGCATGAATTCCTTTGATGGCTGCACGAATTTTTTCCATAATTCAGATTGCTTCTTTTATCTTTTGAGCCAGGTTCACATGAACAACGGCCAGTGTTTGAAGGATCATGTTCATTACTGCTTTGCGTTTTGATACTCCATGTCCTATTACAACATTGGCATTTATTCCCACTATTGGTGTTCCCCCGATATTTTCAAAATCAAGAGAGTCGAAATAAGAATCTTTCAATTTTCTTATTTTATAAATATGATGAAATGCTTCTGTCTGCTTCAATATTACATTTCCCACAAATCCGTCACATACAATAACGTCAGGCATTTTCTCCAGGAACAGGTCATTAGCTTCAACATTTCCTTTGAAGTTTATCCCTGAATAGTCCTTCATCAGTTCATAAGCTGCTTTTACAGAAGGTGTTCCTTTTGATTCTTCGGTACCTATGTTAAGAAGTTTAACAACCGGGTTTTCAATTTCCAGTACATGTTTCGCAAATATGGTACCCAGAATACCATACTGCAATAGTACATCAGGCTTACTATCCGGATTAAGTCCTACATCAAGAATAACTGCACTACGGTTATCTAATGAAGGTACTATTGTTGCAAGCGCAGGCCTTAAAACCCCAGGAATCACATTTACCGTATAGCTGGCACCAACCAGCATTGCACCGGTGTTCCCTGCACTGCAAAAACCATCTATTTCACCTTTTTGAAGCATCCTGTATCCTACTGCGATGCTTGAATCCTGCTTTTGTGCATATGCTTTTGCAGGTATATCACCCATTGTTATTACCTGGCTCGTGTGTACAGCAGTAAAAAGAGAGGGGTTTGCACCAATCTCATCTAGTTTCCTTTTTATAGAGTCCTGATCGCCTATAAGCACCAGGCGGTCATCAGCAGATAGGCGAGGTAGTGAATCAATAGCACCTTCAATAATCGCATCGGGTGCAAAATCACCTCCCATAACATCTATGCCGATTTTCATAGTGTCTGTGATTAATTAAAACGGGTTCAGGCTGTTGTCTTTTTCTCAACAGCTGGTTTGCCTCTATAAAAACCGCATTCAGGGCATACCCTGTGATATTTTACTGTTGCCCCGCAATTTGAACAAGCAGCTACAGTAGGAGCAGTGGCCTTATAATGTGTTCTGCGCTTATCTCTCCTGGTCTTTGAGTGTTTGCGTTTTGGATTTGGCATTTTTTCAGTCTTAATTATTATTCATCAATTTCTTTAATTCATCCCTGCGAGGATCCGTTAGTTTTGTTCATCTTTTGATCCGTTAACAGGTATAATATATATACCGGACAGCATTCCAATTTTTGGTTTGCAAAAATATGAAAGCTTATTCAATTAAAAAAATTAAATAAAAAAAACTGCTTGACCCCTTATTAAAATGCAGGTTACCCTAATAAATACGCAGTTCACCGAATTTTATATTTTATTTGTGATAACCCGTGTTATTTTTGAACAAAATAAAATTATTGCAAAATGAAATATCATGACCATCATTTAAGGAGACACAGGGAACATCATCCACAGGTCGGCATAGGGTTATTCTTTATTGTTCTGGGACTGGCTTTGCTTGTTGCTACCAACGATATGCTTCATCTGGGCAGTATAAAGGAATATTTTACATGGGAAACAGCAATGGTTTTTGTTGGTTTTCTCCTTCTGGTAAATCTCCATTTTGTACCGGGTTTGCTACTTATGGCCGGAGGAACATGGTTTTTTATTGATGACTATTACGGTGTAGTTCCTGCGTTTATAAAAACAGTCTACTGGCCTTCAGTTATAGTTATTGTCGGCCTTGCATTTATAATCTCATCTGCCTTCAGAAGCAGACATTACAATAATTAACCGATAATTAAAATTAAAAGATATGGAAACTTTAAATGACTACACAGATAATGGACGCAAACCGGAAGGTCATTTGCGTCATCGAAGTACAAGCAACAGAGCTATCATAGGAGTTATCCTGGTCATTGCAGGATTGTTCCTGGTTATAAGGAATACCGGTTTTTTCCCGGGTTTTATCGATCATGTAATATTCAGCTGGCCAATGCTTCTGGTTGTTATAGGCCTGGTGATGACACTTGGGGCCTCGGAAAAAACAGCCGGTATAATTATTATAGCGGTGGGAGGATTTTTCATGATCCCGCTGATTTTCAGAGAGTCATTCCACATGTATAACATGTTCTGGCCCTCGATATTTATAATTATTGGCGTAATATTCATTGTAACAAAACGAAAAGGATGGAATGCTGTTACCTCCAAAGGAATGGTGGGTGATGATATAATTGATTATGTTGCAATTTTCAGCGGTAACGAACGCCAGGTAGTATCACAAAATTTCAGAGGAGGTAAAATATCCGCTGTTTTCGGAGGGATAGATCTTAATCTTACAAAGGCGAAGCTTGCTCCCGGAAGAAATGAACTTGAAGTTGCATGCATTTTCGGCGGGACAACGATAATAGTACCTGAAAACTGGTCAGTTTCTATTGAAGTAACACCCATTCTTGGCGGATTCAGCGATTCCAGGAAACATATTCCCGGAACCACATCCGATACAACCAGTCAGCTGGTTATTAAAGGAGCAGTTATCTTTGGAGGAGGAGAAGTAAAAAGTTATTAATCCCTTATATTAATGAAACATCCTGTATTTGGTAACAGGACGCGTTTTTTTGTATGGTGGCTGGTCTGGCTTTTTATTGGGCTGGGCCAGGCTCTTTTATACTATTTTGCATATGGCAGTATAGTGAATCTGACTATTGTTGATGCAATACTTTCGCTCCTGCTCTATTCCGGAATTGCATTATCACTCTGGTATCCATTCAGTTTCTTCAATAAAACATCAGAAAAACTTGTTAATGTCATCACAAACCTGATAATAACGGGTGCCATCTCGGTAGCTTTCTGGTTCTTTATAACAAAACTTGTCCTTAAGCTGATAATGCCTGAGCAAGTTAATCTGAATGAATACTGGATTGCCACTACACCCTACAGAATAGGTACGGGGGTTTTTATTTACTGCCTGTTGATCCTGACCTATTATCTCTTTGTAAGCCTGAGTAACCTGTCGGAGAAAATGGCAAGGGAAGCCAGGCTCGAAAGCCTGGTGAAGGAAACTGAACTTAAAATGCTGAGGTCACAAATAAATCCGCATTTCCTTTTCAACAGTCTTAACTCAATAAGTTCTCTTACAATTACTGACCCGGATAAAGCAAGATTGATGGTGATAAAATTATCAGATTTCATGCGCTATGCCCTTTCAAGGAAAGACGAACAACCGGTTACACTGCAGAGTGAGTTCGACAATATTCGTTTATATCTTGATATTGAAAGAGTACGATTTGGTGACCGGCTTTCTATCGAAGAAACTATGGACTCATTGTGCATGGAGGTAAAAATACCGGTTATGATACTTCAGCCTTTGTATGAAAATGCCGTCAAACATGGCGTCTATGAATCCACCGGAAAGGTAACAATATCTACATCTGTGATATCAACAAATGAATATTGCGAAATTACTATTACAAATAACTATGATCCGGAGGCAATTTCTGCAAAAGGTACCGGAACAGGCCTTTCGAATGTATCCCGCCGCCTTGAATTATCTTATGGTAATAAAGCAATGTTGAAAACTGAAAAACAAAATGGTATTTTTACATCAAAATTATTTATCCCTGGTACTCCGCAGGTAAATAGTCAGAAAGATGAAAAAAATAAGGACAGTAATAATCGAAGATGAAGCACCGGCACGAGAGATCTTAAAGCATTATCTTAAAGATTTTGAAGAACTTGAAATCATTGCAGAATGTGCTGATGGTTTTTCAGGACTAAAGACAATTTCATTTTCAAAACCCGATCTTGTATTTCTTGATATCCAGATGCCAAGACTTACGGGATTTGAGTTAATTGAGGTCATGACTGAAAAGCCTGCAATAATATTCACCACAGCTTATGACCAGTTTGCAATTAAGGCTTTTGAGCTGAATGCCGTCGATTATCTGCTTAAACCATTTCCGAAAGAGCGTCTTCACAATGCTGTAAAAAAGGTAATCGAAAAGATTGGCAAATCTAAAGATGAAGAAAAATCTGCCAGCAGTATTATTGAGAAATTTCCCAAATCTGCGTCGACGCTGAATCGTATTGTTGTAAGAAAAGGGAATGCAATAAATCTTATCCCGGTGGAACGGCTTAAGTATGTTGAGGCCCAGGATGATTATGTGATGATATATCATGCTGAAGGAAAGGCACTTAAGCAACAGACAATGAAATTTTACGAGGAGAATCTTCCGGATAAAGATTTTGTCAGAATCCACCGTTCATATATTGTAAGTGTACAGGAAATAAACCGGATAGAACCTTATGGAAAGGATAATCATGTGGCGGTCCTGAAATCCGGAGAAAAGCTACCGGTTAGCCGTTCCGGGTACAAACACCTTAAAGAAGAGCTGAATTTCTAAAGATCATGCGATCGTGCAATTTTTTATTTCTTTAGGCGGTTGCTTTTCTTATATCTGTTAAAAGGCATATATTTTTTAAAACGTATGACCGGCACCGGATCATATCCGTGAGTTCCGCCGGGCCGGCATCTGAGTATCCGGTTTAAACCCATTGAAAAGCCGCGGAATGGTCCGTGTATTTTCAGTGAATCAAGCATATATTGTGAACAGGTCGGAACATGACGGCAGGATGGCCTCACAAAAGGTGAAATAACGTACCTGTAAAAATATACAGGAACTGAAAGAAGTATTGAAATTACCCTTTTAACAAAATCTATCATAGTGTAAAGATAACACATGACCTGGCCGGATTGTTATCTTCCCTCTACATCGAGCCAGCGGGTTAACTTATGAATTAAGAATATTATCAGCCAGAAACCTGCAGCCAGGGAAAGAGACCAGATCCATATCTCTGTAAAGAAGAGCCGGCCGGTAAGTATATAATTCCTGCATACATCAAGAAGTGCAAATACTATAAATATATTTACAATACTATTGTATTCCCTTTTCAGGACATTTCTCAATGAAATTCCTAATTTGGGAGGTATATATTTGAAAGAAAAGGGGATAAATGCGCTTACCTTTTCAGACCATTTGTCATAGGCATCGCCGAATTTCCTTCTTAAGAACTGCTCCTCGGCAAACATTATTCTTTCATAATAGATCCAGTAGATCAGGCAAATGACAACCGTGAACCATGCTGATTGCAGGAAAAGAACTGGTCCAAGCCAAATAAAAAAATTCCCCACATAAAGAGGGTGCCTGACAAGGGAGTAGAGGCCGGTTACATTAAGTTCATCTGCAATCTGCCCGGCTGCAGTATTCCGGCCGGAGGTGTTTCCCGGAGCAAATCCAACTGTAAAAATTCTTATCAATTCTCCAAATCCACTGACTGACAGAAATATCATTTCTTTACGTAAATCAAATATCAGTGCCTGCCTGTTACCCAGGTACATCATAATTAACCCGGCTATAATTAAAAAAACCGGAAGCCAGCCTCTCCTTTTAAAGAGCCAGTTTCCGCTGTTCTCAAATTCATGTACCAGTGCCATAACAGCAATAAGGAATATTATTGTGGCAAAAGTAGGAAAATTCTAGAAACTGTATTTTACACGAAGAAATCCTATGTTTATCCTTGTTTTGGATCCACCCATCTCAGCATTGAAGTGCTGCCATATCAGTGAAAAATCTATATTCTCTGCCATGGAATAGTCAACAGATGGTCCTGCAAAATAGCCTTTCAGATCAGGAAACCACATTGCCGAGAGGCTTAAATTAAGAAGAGGTGTTGCTGCCCAGGTAAATTGTCCAAAGGCTGAAAATTCTGAAAATGCAAGATCCTTTGCTGAAAGGTTTCCGGAATAGAAACTTGTGAAATTTGTCAGCTCGAGGGGATTGTTACAATACATTACCTGGAGCTGTGCCACTGAATTGTTTTCAAAAATCTTATCAAAGCCAGCTGTAAGAATTACTGTTCCGGAGGTATCGCTGAAATTCCGGGCCGGCCTGAACCAGGATCCTTCACCCCTGAAGGAAACAGATTTTACAGATCCCGACCATCCTGCACCTGCAACAATATCGGAACTATTCGAGTAACCCGCAAGCATCTGAATATCATAACCCCACTTATTAAACCGGTATAGTCCTGCTGCAGTGATGTCATCCTCGCTGTCAACCTTGGCGGCAATCTCTATCACTGATGAGAATGTGGGATAATACTGTAGCCTCACGGCATCACTGCCGGGTCTTTCAATATAATCGAAATCAAAAAATGAATAAGCATTGAAAATATCATTAGGATTCCATACAAATGTCTGTCCCCAGTTTATCCTCTGTCTGCCTATCCGGGCCTGGAATTTATTGAAATTCAAATCAACCCATAGTCTGTCAATTGTAGTATTAAGAAAGAAGGAATTTTCATCCAGGATATTCCACGACATATCAACCCAGCCATTATCTGTTCCGATCATATCTGAATAACCATTATATGACCTCACCATATCTCCTGTTATCAACCTGTTTCTCAATTCAACAGCCATAGTAAGATTCTTTGTAAAATAGCCTCTGAAATTCAGTCTGTTATGTAACAAATTTTCAAATATGACAGGATCTGAAATTGTATCAAACATGGCGCTCTGCATGGTTGTTATGTAGCCATTCAGGGTTATTGGTTTTGATTTTTCCTGCGAAATAACAGGCAAAACAATAAACAAAATAGTTGTTGCTGTTATAAAAAGTCTCTTAATCATTATCCGGATCTGCGCACTTTATTTTCTTACTTCATCCGACACTACTTTCCCATCTTCAAGAGTGATAATCCTGTGAGCTTTTTTTACAACTCTCGGATCATGAGTGGAAAAAATAAATGTTATTTTTTCTTCATGATTCAGTTCTTCCATTATGTCAAGCAATATCGATGCTGATTTTGAATCGAGATTAGCTGTTGGTTCGTCAGCAAGTACAAATTTTGGTCTGGAAGCAAGAGCTCTGGCTACCGCAACCCTTTGTTGCTGACCTCCCGACAATTTTGCCGGTCTGCTGTCAGCCCTGTCGGCCAGTCCTACTGCTTTAAGCAATTCAAAAGTCCTCTCCTCTCTCTCACTGGCAGCCATTTTCTGAAGTGACATTATAAATTCCACATTTTCTTTGGCCGTCAGAACAGGTATCAGATTATAGGCCTGGAAAACAAACCCTATATTCCTCATCCTGAAGTCAATAAGAGCCGATGGTTTTAATGTGGAGAGGTCTACTCCGTCAACAAGGATCTGCCCTGAAGTGGGCATATCAAGACCTCCAAGAAGGTTAAGAAGTGTGGTTTTCCCTGATCCGGATGGCCCTACGATCGTTGCAAATTCAGCCTCCTCAAAATCAAGGGTGACACCATTTACTGCATGAACCTTTACCTCACTCGAATTGTATATTTTATGCAGATCTTTGATTTCTATAACTTTCATGATTATAATTGTTTTAATGTTTTTATTCCGTTCTTATTGCTTCAATAGGGTTAAGTTTTAATGCTTTACGTGCCGGGTATATAGATGACAGTATACCTGTAATAACAATCAGTATTGTTGTTGTTATGAAAAATTGTAGATCTATTGTCGGGTACAGGTGTGCCGAATAGCCCATTGCTTCCATCCCATCTGAATATTTAACCAGGTTAATGCCGGTTTTTCCGGTTATGGCAATTACAAGTTCGCTTACTCCCATACCTGCAAAACCTCCCACAATTGAAAGAAATATTGATTCCAGCATTATCATAGAAAAGATCTTCCTGCGGTTCATCCCTATGGCCATTAACATTCCCAGTTCCCTTGTTCTTTCAAGCACCGACATCAGCATTGTATTCACAATACCGAATGCAAGTGCGGCAAGTATTATAACCATAAAAACTGCATAAATCTGACTCATAAAATCTGCTATCATGGCCAGGTCAGGCTGTATCCCCTTCCAGCTGAGAACCTCATAACCCGTTAGTTTACTCTTTACCTCTTCTGTTACGCTTTTTGTCAGGTCATCATTTTCAAGCCTGGCGATTGCCCTGTGGTAGGTTCCCTCCTTCATGCCTGTAAGCCGTCTTAACTCATTTTCAGGAACAAAAACTGCAAACTCCTCGAACATATCATTACTTGTCCTGTATATTCCGCATACCCGGAATGCGGCACCGGTTTGATCATTATTTATATCAAGAAATGATAAGATCAACCTTGAACCTTCACGATAAGACCATGCTGCCTCTTTTATCTTCCATCCATACTTTTTAGCCTCTGAAGGTTCAAGCAGGTTCTCATATGCTTTATTAAACTTCTTGTCCGATGTAAACCTCTGATCTTTAAGCGATTCGAGTTTTGTTGCAACAGCTGATGGAATACCTTTTTCTGTCAGTGACGAAAGGGCCTCTTCTGTTAATATATACCTGATAATATTAAGTTCCTTCGCAAGCTTTTCACCAATGAATACCGAGTTAAATTTTGTTTTCTCTTCAAAATAACTTCCGGTACCCGGGATAAGCTTTTCATATAATGTAAACATCTTTTTTTCCTTATCCACATTAATCCCGGAGATTTCGACTCCTGTACTTTTTGCAGCTGTTGAGGCAATACCCCTGACAATTATCCTGCCGGTAACATCCTTTACCCCGGGGTTTGATTCAAGCACAGAAACAACATGAGGATAGTCGGTTATAATATTCTGGATGTCAGCACTGCTACGGAAATCCTTATTATTCACCTGAATATGGGAAAGCTCTTCATTTACGGCTGCATCAATCCTCTGAATAAGTGAACTGTTAATAGCTGCCATTGAAAATACTCCGGCAAAAACTCCAATTGTTACCGCGGCAATAACTATAAAGCTTCTGGTTTTATTTCTCCAGACATTTTTCCAGGCGATAGCTGTAATCATTGTTTTATATATTTAGGCTCTGAGAGCATTTATTACATTCATCTTGAATATTTTACGTGTGCTGAATACAATGGCAATGATAAGAATTATCAATACCACTACAGTCTGCCACCAATAATAGGAATCGGGCATCAGAGTTGGCATAACCGGTTCAAACCCATAATCCTCGTACATCCTGGCAAATTCCCCGGTAAACCTCAGCGGATGTAGATTTCCATAGATCACCAAAGGAAGAGATGCAATATTACCGGCAGCCACACCAAGAAAGCCAATAAAGAGCATCTCAAGAGAAACTATTTTTGCCAGTTTACGTTTCTGCATACCGATTGAAACCAGCATTCCGAACTCTCTTTTGCGTTCTGCCATCATCATAAGGACAGTTCCAAAGACACCAAAGGCGATGACAAGATAAAGCACGGCAATCATTATCATACCGCTCTTATTATCAGCTTCCATCTGATTTACCAGCAATGCGTTGAGCTCCTGCCATGTTTTTATTGTAAGCGGATCAGAGATCCGATCCTTCAACCGTATGCTGGTTTGCATTATATCATCATCATTGTTGCTGTACAGATTTATAACAGCAGATGTTGACATTCCCGGGGCTGCATACAAATATCTGGCAGTCTCAATAGGAATGTACACGATAATATTGTCAACATCAGGAGTGGGTAGCTTTACTATCCCTTTTACCAAATATTTCCCGGCAGCTGATGTCCCGTGATATCCCTGCCCTATCAGGACAATTGTATCACCTACTTCTGCTTTCAGATAATCTGAAAGTCCTTCTCCAATAATAACAGCCTCTTCTTCATCAGAAGAGAGAAATTCATTTCGGAATGATGCATGACGCCGGATTACTGGAAGAATTGATCCGCTGTCATCTATACTTATATCAAGATCCTGCATAAGACGGGCATCATCCGTATATGCTTCATTTCTGAAAAGATCAAGAAGTTTTTTGGTGCGGCTGGGAACAGTATCAGCTATTATATTATCTACTACAGCATCTTTAAGCTTATATTTAACAAGCTTATTGCTGATATTCAAAACCCTGTTTTCGCCTTCAGGATCAATTCCCATCACCATTACTCCCTGGGTATGACTACCTGATGCTGCAAGTGCAAAAGACTCAAGTCGCGGTACAACATCTTTAACATTGGGATCTTCTTCTAATTCGTTGATCAGCGATTGATTAATCTCAAAACTGTTATCAATATTGGGATCATCAAAATAATCTTCATGCTGCAGTTGCAGATATCCGCTATATGATTCAATTACATTCTTGAAAAGCCTGTCGTAAGCTCCAAGCTGGAATGAACGCATTACCAGTGCAAAAAACACTGCAAAAAACACCGATGCTGCTGTTATCAGTGTCCTTCTCCTGTTACGCCAGAGATTTTTCCATGCAAGTTGATAGTCTCTCATTATTTATCGGAATTACTGTTTTAAATTATGTGTTGCTGGTTGCTGGTTCCTGGTTGCTGGTTGCTGGTTAAAATGATGTAACAACCAGCAACCAGGAACCAGCAACCAGCAACAAGTATCATCTTATTGTCTTCATATTCTGTTGTGAGAAAAAGCTGTCATTAATATTAATATTGAATTCCATTTCCGTGATATTCAGGATTGTTTTATAGCCTTCTTTATCTGCAGGAATAAGTTCAATGACTGTTGGAAGAAGCCTGCTGTCCATAGTTTTGATTTCTGATGCCAGCTCCGTTCTGACAAGATAATCATCCTCATCGTATAGTTCTGCTTTTATAACAATAAAATCCTTTTTATCAACCCACCAGATCTGAGATCCCCATAGTACTTCAGCATCATCTTTAGCGTTAAGTTTTATTTTCCAGCATATCCTGCCATCAATCTCCTCTTCTCCTTCAATAGAATGGGTATAATCATTAACTACCGATGATTCTCTCAGAATATCATCATTGGTATAATCTGAGCCCATCCAGCCCTGTGACATCATTGAAGGCGGAAGTTTTATCAGTCTGCTGATTGCAGGATTCCAGCTCCACATTTCATTTTCGCGTTTAAGAAAGGTTTGCCCTTTTTCACGTGCCGGTGCAGTAATAAGAGTTAATGCATATTTATCCTCTTTTGCCCATGACTTGAGCTCAACGCTTCTTTTCCATGTTGGTCTGACAATAGTCATGGTCATTACACTGTAACCCGACATTTCACCTCTGAATTTTTCATCAGCCTTCCTGATTATTTCAGTAGCCGTTAAAATCTGGGCCGGCAATACCGGTATATTCCCTGATATTATTGCCAGAACAAAACCCATAATATAAAAAATTTTCATAACTGACTTATTTATAAAGTTCTATAATTCTTTCTATTGTCTTACTATAATAATCGTCATCAACTTCATCCTGGAATATTATTGTTATACCAAAACCCTCAATAGTATACAGGAATATATTCATGTCAAGTACGGGATCATAACCGTCAGGCATTCTCTCTTTCTTCCTTACGAAATAATCATTTAGAATCTTTATCATCCTGTTCAGGAAACTACTGTTTCTTCCGAAATCAACAGTTTGTTGAGGATTACTGTTCTCAATGTATGAATGAAGAAACTTTTCCCTGACATCCTTCTGCATCAAAAATTGATAGAACAACCGCCAGAAGAATAATTTATCTCTCAGAATGAAAAACAGTTTTCGTATAAATAGTACAAATTCTTCTTCTGTCAGATATCCGTCCCTGTCAGGATCAAAATATGTAAAAATTTCTTTAGTGGACCTGTTAATGATTTCTGATAATAATTCTTCTTTGCCTTTAAAATAATTATATAACAGCCCTTTTGAAATTCCGGCATGTCTGGCAATTTGGCTTATTGTGGTATTATGGTACCCATCCTTTGCAAAATGCTCAAGTGCAACATTCATTATCAGGGCTCTCTTTTCCTCCCTTATTTCTTCATATTGCTGTGGTGTTCTCGGTGACATTTTTTGACTGAATGTTTATTCAATATAAAGTGCCAATTAAGACCGTTTTTGATTGAACGGTCAGTCAAAGATAAAACAGAAATTTTATAAATCCAAATTTTTTGCGTTTTTTTGATTTTGAATTAATAAAATGTAATTTTCAGCTCAGGAAAAACACATATAACCTGATATATGACAACAAAAATGTAATCACCACGTTATCCCCTAAATCCAATTATTAAAATCCCTGTTTTAATTATTAAGAAAAGATTTTCTATCTTTATCCGTTGTACTTAAAAAAGATTCACAATGGCAAGTCTCAAGTTTCTTCTGGGATTGATCCCCTCGACCGCTAAAATTGAACAGGCTGAAAAGGATCTGGTAGCTGAATTTGAAAAGCTTAATACCTTTTCTGGTTCTGAGACCCTTAAAAAATACACCGATCTGAAAGAACTGGTGACATCTTCCGAATTTATTCAGAAAAAGAAAGAGATAGAATCACTCAGTTACAAGAATTCCGGGGAATATTCAAAAGAGAAAGAATTTCTCTCTTTGCAGAAGGCGAAAGATATTAAACTCTATTTCAAGACAGTATCCGGAACAGCGCTTAAGAAATTCCGGGAGCTGGATGGTTCCGAGAGAATAACCAGTTATGAATCACTTGAGAAACTTGTGGATTCTATTGAATTCAAGGGAAAAATGAAATTAAAAGAATTCAAGGGGTCTGAAGATGAACACAAGTTACAGGAATACAAGAACCTGAAGGCCGGTGCTGAAATCAGGGAATACTATTCATTTAAAAAGTCAAAAGAGTATGCTAATTTTCTGAATACTGACGGATCAACCAGGCTGGCAAGATACAATGAGCTGAAAGAATATCTGGATTCAGAGGATTTTAAGGAAAAGAAGGCATATCTCCTTGATAAGAAGAGGTTTGAAAAAACTGAAATGTTCAAAGAATTACAGGAGTATGACAAGCTGGTCAAGGATGAAAACATAGTCTGGTATTTTAAGGTAAAGGATTCAAACAAATTTGATGTTCTGAAAAACAGGCAGCTTGTTTTCAGTGATGAATTTGAAGAAGGAAAACTTGATACAAACAAATGGCTTACAAATTATTTCTGGGGTGATAAGCTACTGAAAGACAATTATACGGTTGGACATGATCTACAGGCATATACTGATAATGAAAATTTTGAAGTTAGTAACAGCACCCTTAAAATTATAACCAAACCACAGAAAAAAGAGGGGAAAGTGTGGAGCAGCAATGGTTTCAAGACAAAAGAATTTAACTATACTTCCGGAATAATAAATACAGGCAAGAGTTTCCGTCAGAAATACGGGACCTTTACAGCCAAAATAAAACTTGGTAATCCTTCTGCTAAATCTGCCTTCTGGATGCTTGCCGATACAATCACTCCCCATATTGATATATGTCGCACTGGTAAAGGGAAAGTAATAATCGATTATTTTTCATCACCTGAAAAAAGAGCAAAAACATCCGTGGGGTCAAAATATGCCAACGATTTCTATATTTTCACTCTTGAATGGAGTTCAGACAAGCTTGTCTGGAAAATCAACGATACAGTTGCATTCACCCAGACAGAAAACATTCCCCTGGAGCCGATGTATATTCTGTTATCAGGAGGTCTTGACAAGCCTATCAGTGGTATGACAACCATGGAAATTGACTGGGTAAGGGTGTATAAACCCAAAGAATAACCACAAATTAAATATTGTATATCTGTAGAGCCGTTGCATGTAACGGCTCTACTGTAACATTTTGTTATTATATCCGTCTTTGCATTGTAACCAGACTTATGACAGTAGAAGAATATAACAGAGCTGTTGAGGAATTTGCCGATTCTGTTTACCGGTTCATCCGTGCAGATATCAAGGATGATGACCGGGCAAATGATATCGTCCAGGAAAGTTTTGAGAAGCTCTGGAGAAATGTTACTGAGATAGAATATATTGTTGTAAAATCATGGCTATTCTCAACAGCATATCACACAATGATTGACATAATCAGGAAAGAAAAAAGGATGACAACTGTTGAGGAGTACAATGAAACGGATCTATCTCATGAATCGCAATATTCCGATCTGAATGAAATACTTCATTCTGCACTTGAACGACTGCCGGAACAACAACGATCTGTTATACTTCTTCGTGATTATGAGGGATACAGTTATAAAGAGATAGGTGAGATAACCGGGTTGACCGAACCTCAGGTTAAAATTAACATTTACAGGGGAAGGGTTACCCTGAAGAACTATTTAGGTAAAATTGAAACAGTATTATAAAAATGAAGCCCGACAGATCAAATTACGAAATATGGCTTATCGACTGGCTCGATGGTAACCTTGACAGCTGGCAGATTGAACAGCTTATCTCTTTCCTGGAGGAAAATCCGGATATTAAAGAGGAGGCTGATACGCTTGCTATAACCGGGCTTAAACCTGATAAGGAGAAATCGTTCAAAAAAGAGCTGGTTAAGAAAACCACAAAAGACCTTACCCCATCCCAGATTGAATATCTGTCAGTTGCGTGTCTTGAAAACGATCTTACACCTTTACAGGGAAAGGAACTGGAAGAGAATATCTCTCAGAACAGGGAACACAAAAGAATATTCGATTTAATTCAGAAAACCAGGCTTAAGCCAATTGCAGTTTCTTTCAGATATAAAAATAAATTAACCAGGGAGACCCGTGAAAAACGAATTATACGCTTGACAATTACCACATTAAGTGCTGCTGCAACTATTGCTATACTGGTTCTAAGCTTTATCACCCTGCCGCGCCTCCTGGTCAAAAACAACCAGGAGATGGCGCTTATTACTCATGGCGATACCATATTACTGAAAGCCGGAACACCTTTAGTTGCGCCCCGGAATGTCCCTTCTGAAATTATACAGGCTAATAATAAAGAGATCATTACTGCTCAATCAGATTTCGATACAGGGGTGTCTACAGAAAATGAAAATACAGCAATTGAATCTACCCCTTACGATTCTGTTGCTAATCCGGTAAGAGTCCGGGAATACCTTATTGCAAGAACTCCGGAAATATCTATGTCAGTGATTGATTTTAAGCAGCCCCGGGCCTCACTGATTGCATCCAATATTACTGTCAGTGATTATCCTTTATATGATGACGGCCGGGGAAGAATAAGCAGGTTCATTGCCAGTGCTTTTCGTGAGAAAGTGCTGAAGGTTGAAAAGTATAATGATTCACCAATAAAATCATATGAAATTGCCGAGGCAGGTATTGATGGATTGAATAAACTGCTTGGCTGGGAGATGGCACTGGTAAAAACGACTGATGAAGAGGGGCAGCTTAAATCGTTATACTTCAGTTCAAAAGTCCTTAGATTCAATTCCCCGGTAAAAAAAGATGAACCGTCACTGTAACTTTTATTGTCTCCTTTCCGTCACAGCAACAGAAACATTTAAAAGGACAGTTATTTAAAAATTATTTACAAATGAAAAGAACAGGTATTATAATATTGCTTACAGCATTTCTGCTCCAGGGGTTCAGCCAGGAAGAAGCTTCCGCAAAAAAGGAGCCACTGCCGGAGAAAGCTGTTTCAGACACAAACGAGATGACCCGGGTCATACTGGGCAAGGATCTTATTGTTGTGCAAGATGATGAAGATGCCACCAATATTAAAGTTGGTAACATGGGTGTAACAATACTTGAATCTCTTGAAGAGGGAGAATCAAGGATCAATTTTGAAAAATATGAGAAAAAAGATGAGGATACAATTGAGGAGAGCAATGGTGAATTTGAATATTACAGGGACCAGGATGAGGAAAAAGAGGAGAGACGGGCACACCGCAGAAGCCAGTTCAAGGGTCACTGGTCAGCTTTTGAGATAGGTCTCAATAATTATTTGACATCTGACAACAGCCTTTCCCTTCCTGATGATATTGATTATATGACCCTCCACTCATCAAAATCAATGAACATCAATTTAAATTTCTCACAGATCAGTATTGGCTTTACAAGACATTTCGGGATAGTAACCGGTCTGGGTATACGCTGGAATAATTACCGGTTTGATGGTAATAACAATATCCAGAAAGGTGATGCAGGTATAATTGAAATTCTTGATCCGGGTGATGTCCTTAAAAAATCCAAATTATCAACTGCATATCTCAGTCTTCCTTTATTGCTGGAGATGCAGATACCTGCTGATTATCATCGTCTTAACATTGCTTTTGGTGCTATAGGTACTGTCAAACTATGTTCAAATTCAAAAATGGTATATGAAACCGGGGATAAAGTCACCTCAGACAGTGATTTCAGTTTAAATATGCTCCGCTACGGAGCCACAGCCCGTTTAGGTTTCGAGAATTTTCATATTTACGGTACATATTACCTGACTCCTCTGTTCAAACCGGGGAAGAGTCCCGGAGGAATCGATCTCTATCCGTTTGAAGTAGGTATAGCATTTACGGTTAACTGATAATCATTTCATTCCTTATTACTAAATAGAGTTTTTGATTAAACAAAATCAAACCGCAGAATATACTTTGCGGTTTGATTTTGTTTACGGGATTGTACATCCTATATTTGCAGTAAACTCATTTTATATGAAATTACTGCTAATCAGCAATTCAACAAATCAGGGAGAACCATACCTTGATTATCCAAAGTACAACATACGCGATTTTCTTGGTGACAAACCGGTTACAACACTTTTTATCCCTTATGCCGCGGTAACCTTTTCATATAATTTATATGAAGAGAAGGTGTCGGAGAGATTCAATGAGGTGGGCCATAAAATAATATCGATCCACAGATTTAGTGATCCGGCAGAGGCGGTTAAAAATGCATCGGCAATTGCTGTCGGCGGCGGAAACACATGGCAACTCCTGAAAACCATACGTGAGAATAACCTTATTGAAGTTGTCAGAGAAAAAGTATCCGGGGGAACACCCTATATTGGATGGAGTGCCGGCTCAAATGTAGCATGTCCCACAATAATGACAACCAACGATATGCCTGTTGCCGAACCCGATTCATTTAAATCATTCAATCTGATTCCATTCCAGATAAATCCCCATTATCTTGATGCCAATCCCGAAGGCCATGCAGGAGAGACAAGAGAGCAAAGGATAGAGGAATTCATAGAGATCAATCCTGATGTATATGTTGTAGGATTGCGTGAAGGGACAATGATACATATTGAAAATAACAACATTCATCTTATCGGCTCCAGGAATGCCAGGGTATTCAAAAAAGGATCTGCCCCGGCAGAATACAAACCTGGTGAAGATCTCTCTTTCCTTCTGTAAACATTGACCTTGTTTTCATTCAAATAAATTACCTTTGTCCACTGATTATGAGCTGCCTCAAAGCAGATATAATAGTAAGGAAATGAGATTATTTATTAAAATACTTAAAATAACTGTTAGCCTGATCATTATAATTATTCTGGGGCTCTTTGCTGCCTCCCTTCTTATGCAGGATAAGGTAGCCGGATATATCCTCAAATCACTGAATAATAACATTTCAACAAAATATGAATTCGAATCAGTAAGGCTTTCCCTGCTGAGACAATTTCCAAAAGCTTCCCTTGATCTCAATAATGTAATTGTACACTCTTCTCCCGGTTTTGACACAACAGGCTTCTCCGGTATCGATACCGATACTCTTCTTACTGCAAAAAAAGTATTTATAGAATTCAGCATTACCGATATCTATAAAGGCATATATAACATTGATAAAGTGGGAGTTAAAAACGGGATGCTTAACCTTCTTACAGACCGGGATGGATTAGTGAATTATGAAATCAGTGTTAAAACTGAAGAGGTAAAAAATAATGATTTTACTATTGACCTGAACAGTATTTCATTAAGTGGCATCAGAACAAAATATTATAATCTTGCCACACAACTGGCTATTGAAGGATCGATAAACAACGGACAGCTTAAGAGCAGGATTTCGGGTAAGGATATAGATTTTACGGCGAAATCCGGGATGCAGATTACTTATTTCCGTCTTTTTAATAGTTTACTTTCTGTTCCTGTTTCTGCTGATATCGATATCAGTATCAGCAGATCCGACAGTATAATTGTATTTAAAGAGAGTCATCTTGATATAGATAAGTATCGTTTCGGATTGACAGGTTCAATATCACGGGGCAATATCCTGGAGCTTTTACTTGTTGGAAAAGATCTGGATATTGAGAAAATAAAGAGATATTTTCCTGAGGAATTACTGGGGATAGTTTCAGATTATAATCCATCGGGGCTCTTACAGGTCCGCAGTAATATAACCGGCCAGCTGACACGTACCTCTTATCCCGGCATCGACATTGATTTTCATCTTAGTGACGGTTCCGTTACTATCGTTAACAGGGATATCCGGCTGAAGGATCTTTCTTTCGACGGCACTTTTACCAATGGGGAAAAGAGGCTGCCTGTTACCAGCAGAATAAACATTGATAGTTTCAGGGGAATTCTGGGATCAACACAATATACAGGATCGTTAAATGTCTGTAATTTTGATTCTCTATATGGAACACTTCAACTCAAAGGAAAGGTAGTTTTATCTGAAATAAAAGATTTCTTCCGGATAAAGACTGTTTCCTCATCTCAGGGATCTTTTGATATTGATCTGATGATGAAGGGCTCTCTTCCTGAAAAAGGAAAATATACATTCCCTGGTATAATGGACCTTATTACAGAATCAGATCTTAATTTTAATAATTTCTCGATCGGCATTAAGGATGACAAAATCATTATTGATAATGTAACCGGTAAACTTTTAATTGCTGATTCAATTATTGCTGAAAATATTCATGCCGGATTTAAAGATCACAGGTTCATTGTAAATGGTATTTTCAAGAATCTCCCGGAGTGGCTTGCAGGAAGACCCGGGATACTGGTTGCCTCTGCAGCTATCTGGTGCGACAGGCTGGTACCGGAATTGATATTTCCATCAGTTTATAAATCTGATAATAATTTAAAAAGGGAGAGAGCCTGGTCCCTTCCTGCCGATATTATCCTTGACCTGAAATTCAACACAGATACTTTCAGATTCAGAAAATTTAAAGCTGAAAAGATTAAAGGGACATTAAGTTATAAGCCCGGTCTGATAAATTTTAAAAATCTGGATTTAACCTCACTGGGTGGCTTGATCTCATGCAATGGTTTTGTTTATCAAAATAAAGAAGACAGATCATTTAATACCCGTGGAAATTTCGATTTCCGGGACATTGATATAAAATCAGCATTCATGTCGTTCAATAATTTCGGGCAGGATTTTATTAAAGCTGAAAATATTAACGGTAAGCTTTCCGGTTCAATAACAGTAATAATTCCCTGTGATTCACTTCTTAAAGCAGATATTAAATCGGTTACGGCAGAAGGGAAATATCAAATTGTGGATGGGACTCTCATAGATTTTGATCCTGTAAAACAGCTCTCTTCATTCATCGAATTATCGGAGCTGGAAAATATACGTTTTGAAAAACTTGAAAATGATTTCTTTATCCGGAATAATTCCCTTTATATTCCACAAATGGATGTGAACTCCACTGCTGCAGATCTGTCGGTTAACGGGAAGCATGGTTTTGATAATGATTATGAATACCATGTCAGGATACTTCTTTCAGAGATCCTAAGTAAGAAATTAAAGAAGCCCAGGCCCAATACGAATGAATTCGGAGCTGTTGAGGATGACGGACTCGGACGCACATCAGTCCTGTTAAAAATAGAAGACAATGGAGAAGATGTCAGGGTCAGTTATGATATTAACGCGGCGAGGAATATAGTAAAGGAGGATATTAAAGCTGAAAAGAAGACACTCCGGACGATTTTGAATGAGGAGTACGGATGGTTCAAAAACGACACCCCTTATGTTGAAAAACCGCCTGAAACAAATAAACCCCGTTTCAGGATTTTATGGGATGAAGCGGATACTACAGATAATGTAGATATTGATGAGCCATCAACAAAAAAATCGGAAAATCCTCTTAAGAATCTGTTCAGGAAAAAAGATAAAAATTAATAACCGTGACCGGATTACGTTACAAAACACCTTTGATGCTGCTCCTTTTGCTGTTTGCAATATTGATTGGAACGGGATCTCTAGTATATACCCGGTACCTGGTCGGTATCCTTAAAACAGAAGAGAGGAAAAAGGTTGAACAATGGGCAGAGGCAACCAGGCTGATAACAAAGGCTGATGCCAGCCAGAATATTGAATTCCTGTATTCTATCATTGAGACCAATAATATTATTCCGGTTATACTAACCGATGAGACAGACAGTATAATAAGTTCAGGCAATTTTGATGAAACCCGTTTACGTGATCCGCTCTATTTGAGATCACAACTAGAGAAAATGAGGCATAAAAATGAGCCTATAGTTATAGATCTGGGAGGTAATCATGCCAATCTTATTTATTATAAGGATAGTATCATCCTCAGTCAACTTAATTATTATCCATATATACAATCAGGTATTATTATCCTGTTTATTCTGGTTGCATATCTTGCTTTCAGGTCATCAAGGAAGGCTGAAAATAACCAGGTCTGGGTAAGTATGTCGAAAGAGACTGCTCATCAGCTTGGCACACCGACATCATCGCTTTCAGGATGGGTTGAAATATTACAGAATAAATATCCTGATATCCAGCTAACAAAGGAGATTGCCCTGGATGTTGAACGTCTTGAAAAAATAACGGAACGATTTTCGCGTATTGGTTCAAGACCTGTTCTCAATGACGAAAATATTATCTCAATTATCTCGCGTACAGTTGATTATATAAAATCCAGGACATCAACAAAAGTCAGGTTCATTGGTGATTTTAATATTTCAAAGGAGATCATTGTTCCTGTAAATGCTGCACTGTTTGAATGGGTGATAGAGAATGTTTGTAAAAATTCTATTGATGCCATGGAGGGTAATGGTGATATTAAAATTCAGGTCAATGAAACAGACAGGATTGTACTTATCGACATTTCTGATACAGGCAGGGGGATTCCCAAAGGTGCCTTTAAAAAAATATTCAGCCCCGGTTATACGACAAAACAGAGAGGCTGGGGGCTTGGGTTGTCACTGGCTAAAAGGATCATAGAGGAATTTCACCAGGGGAAAATATATGTGCGGAATTCAGAAGTTGAAAAAGGATCGTGTATCAGAATTGTAATGAAGAAATAATAAGGGAATGCAAAGGAAAGATATTGAGATAACGGCTCCTGCAGGATCATTTGAATCGCTTGCTGCCGCTATACAGGGGGGAGCTGATTCAGTATATTTTGGTGTCGAACAGCTCAATATGAGAGCCGGATCAGCAAATAACTTTACTCTTGCCAACCTTAAAAAGATTGCTCAGATCTGTAAAAAAAATGGAATAAAAAGTTATCTCACCCTTAATGTTGTAGTATTTGATGAAGAAATCGCCCGGATGCAGAAGATAGTTGATACTGCTGTTTCTGCAGGTATTTCAGCAATAATTGCATCAGATCTTTCGGTAATCAATTATGCTTCAACAGCCGGAATTGAAGTACACCTTTCGACCCAGCTTAATATATCAAATAGCGAAGCACTTAAATTTTACTCGCAATGGGCTGATGTTGCTGTGCTTGCCCGGGAGCTCAACCTCGACCAGGTTAAAAAGATTTATGAAAGTATTATAAAACAGGAGATCAGAGGTCCGAAAGGAGACAGGGTAAAGATTGAGATGTTCATACACGGAGCACTCTGTATGGCCATATCAGGTAAATGCTATTTGAGTCTCCATGAAAATAACAGGTCGGCTAACCGTGGTACATGTTACCAGACCTGCCGCAAATCTTATATTGTAACAGAAAAAGAATCGGGCTACCAGCTTGAAATAGAAAATGAAAATATAATGTCCCCCAAAGATCTCTGTACAATAGGGTTCATCGACAAAATTATAAATTCAGGTGCCAGAGTATTGAAAATAGAAGGGCGGGCACGTTCAGCTGAATATGTAAAGGTAGTTTCCTCATGTTATGATGAAGCTGTAAGATCGGTCTTTGAAGGGACATATAACCAAGAAAAGATAAATGTATTGAAGAGCAGGCTTTCATCAGTATTCAACCGCGGATTCTGGGATGGTTATTACCTGGGACAAAAACCTGGAGAATGGAATACCCGGTATGGATCTTCAGCCATCAAAAGAAAGGTCTATATCGGAAAGGTTACCAATTATTTTAAAAACCTTAAAGTGGCTGAAATAAAAGTCGAATCAGGAGACTTGAAAAAAGGAGATACAATACTGATAATCGGCCCCACAACAGGCGTTATTGAACATATTGCAGATGAAATACGTGTTGATCTCAAAGAGACTGAAAGAGCCCTTAAAGGGGAGCTATGTTCTGTTAAAATACCTGATTTACTGAGAAGATCCGATAAGATATATAAGTGGATCAACAGAGATTAGTCAGTATACCGGTAACGGCGATCCATTACCATTTTATTTTCTTTGCTGCATCCAGTACTTTTTCTGCGTTAGTCTCAACATCATTTGTGTCGGCTTTAACAGTAATCAGTTTTTCCGGGTTTTTTTGACTTATTCCGTATAAATATGCTTTATCATAATATCTCAGGGTAATTTCCACCGCTTTTGCAAAATCACCTTTATCCACAGCATTAAGAGCCTCTTTTGTATTATCTCCTCCAAGACGTTTACTTATCTTCATAATAGAATCCTTGAGTAGATCCGATGGATATTTTGAGTACTCTTCCATAAGATGGGGCAGTCTCTTTTCTATTTCCACATAGAGGACAATTGTCGGGGAATCCTGCAGATTATTATAAAAGTTATCCGGCATAAACACATTCCCGATATTACGGCTTTCGTCCTCAAGCCAGACCGGAATCTCTTTGTTAAGCTTGCTCCACTCATGATACAGAAGGTTAGCAAAATGTTCAGATGATGGTTGCGGAAGTTGTCCGAGTGCACCAAAAGCTGAACCTTTATGATTTGCCAGTTTCTCAAGGTCAATAACCTGTTCTCCCAGCTTCCCCAGGTGGTTGAGTATCCGGGTCTTGCTGCTTCCGGTCATACCGCCAAGGATAATTATCTTTCTTTTTTCTGTAAAAGCAGCCAGGATATAGTTACGGTAAGCTTTATAACCCTTTTCCAGTATTTTGGTTTCAATATCGCCAAGTGAAAATAGCCAGGCCATTGTCTCTGACCTCATTCCTCCTCTCCAGCAATGGACAAGCAGTTTCCCGTCTTTGGCTGTATCAAGTGCCTGTTGGAGTTTCAGATGCATTGCGTGACCTGTAAGCTCAATCCCGGCGAGTATTGCCTTACTTCTGCCCTCCTTTTTATACTTAATACCTACTTTTTCACGTTGCTTATCATCAAACAGTGGAATATTAATTGCCCCGGTTATATGTCCTCTGTTGAATTCTGATGGTGATCTGACATCTACTACCGGTATTTTCGCGGCAAGATCCAGGAACCTGGAAATATCAATTTTTTCAAGTGGATCTGATTTCATAAACAGCAGAAGGTCTATTGCCTGTTGTATATCTGTCCTGTCAGTTCTTGGCAAAGTATTTTGCAAACAACTTCTTCAGGTCGTCGAGCCTTAAGGGCTTAGTAAGGAAGTCTTTAATCCCGGATAATTCTGCTTTTCTCTTTGTTTCAGGCATGTTATCGGCAGAAAATGCCACAATGAGTGTATCGGGGTCCTCAACCAATATCTTACGTGCTGATTCATAGCCGTTTATCTCGGGCAGTATAAGATCCATAAAGACCAGATTGTAGTGCTTTTTGGTAGCCTGTTGATAACCGGAATAACCGTCTTCGGCAATATCACAAGAATATCCCAGTGTTTTCAGCATCTTGTTGATCACTATCTGGTTCATTTTATTATCTTCAACAACAAGTATCTGTAAATCACTGTTTAATTCATTTAATTCAGAAGATATTTCCCTTGTATCAATATCAGAGAAGCTCTCTTTTATCATATCTGAAAGCTCACTGATGTTAAATGGTTTAACAAGATAATGATCAATCCCAAGTGTAAGACACTTCATATAATTTCCTTTAAGATCATTGGAGCTTATCAGCATAATTATAATCCTGCCGGAAAGTTTGTTTTCCCATATCGCCCTCGCTGCCTCAAAACCGTCAAACTCAATATCATCAAGTATTACAATGAACTTATACTTATCGGTAGATGAATTAAGACTTGCTTCTATTTGCTTAACTGTCATTTTCTGGAAAGTAGTAACAGAAATATCCAGTCCCAGTTTATGCAGGAAGCCCAGTATTTCCTCATCCCTGGTTTGTGATCCGGTAATAGTAAGGGTTTTTAAATCATCAAATGATCTGATATTACTATGGTCGAGGTTTTTAACAATCCTGTCGTTCGAATAAACATTTATTGTGAATGTCACCTTTGTTCCCTCATCTCCGGAAATACCCGAGGGGCTTTCTGCCACCAGATGGCCGCCCATTAATTCAACCAGCTGTCTGGCCAGGATGGTACCGAAACCTGATTCATCATTGTTTTTTACCGGTTTGGATTCAATATTCACAAAGTCGCCGTATATTTTTTTCAGGCTTGCCTTATCGAATTTGTTTCCTGTGTCCAGCAAAATAAATTCCAGTGTATTAATACCGTTTTCCTTTTTCTTTAAATAACATTTCAGATTGATTTCTCCTTTTTCCGTATTACTTGAAGAATGATAAATAAGATTTGTCAGAACCTGTCTCAATCTGTACTGATCAGCAATTATACTGTCAGGAACCTTTTCATCAACAATGTACGAGAAGTTTACCTCCTCGCCGGCAATAAAAGTCTTTGCCAGTTCTGCACAATACCCAATCTCCTCCCTCAGGTCAAACGGGATTTCATCAAGGATCATCTTTCCGGTCTCTATTTTAGAAAAATCGAGAATGTCATTAATAATATTAAGCAGTACCGATGTAGAACCTCTTAACAATGTTACTATTTCCTTTACTTCCGGATTAAGCTCATGTTTACTCATTACGTCCGTCATTCCAATGATCCCGTTGAGAGGTGTACGAATCTCATAGCT
The DNA here is from genome assembly GCA_964507015.1 of uncultured Rikenellaceae bacterium. GTDB lineage: Bacteria > Bacteroidota > Bacteroidia > Bacteroidales > VadinHA17 > LD21. Next base: position 27,731 of record CAZDOM010000026.1, read on the forward strand.
CATCCTTGCAAGAAATTCCGATTTGGCCACATTGGCTTTCGCCTCCTCTTTCCTTGCTGACTCAAGCATGGTAACATCTATAAGAATCTCCAATTTTGCTTCTTCGCCCATAAACACTACGGGAATACTGTTCCTGTAAAGAATTATCTCTCCGATCTCCTTTTTTATTATCACAACCTGATTGGGATTAAAGGGGGTTCCCAGGTTTTTTGCATAAAAATCACTCATCTCCGGGATCGAGGTTTCGGGAAATATTTTACCCTTCATCTCTTCCTCATCAGAATAGGAATACAGTGAGGCTGCTACCTTATTTGCCTTGATAATTTCCCTGTTCCTGTTATGAATAATTACCCCTACAGGCATCTCCTCAATCAGCTTGAAGAGCATTTTTTCAGAATCACCCAGTCGTTTTGTTTCAGATTCCTGAGACCTTATATGTCTCCAGAACAGAAATATTATTACCTGTATTAGAATGAGTGTTCCAAGTACAATAAAAATTGAGTTCCTGATGATATACTTTTGAAAGAATCCGGTAGGAGCTGAAAATACAAGGCCGAGATTTCTTTGTAAAAGCTGTGTTGAATAATATGATGAAATAATTTCACTCTTTCCCCCTTCGGAGATAGCGCTATGAATCAGGTTTGAGACAGACCCGTCTTCGATAGCTTTCAGAATGACATCGAGCTGTGAGTACTCCATTTTTGCCTCGGCATTGTTATAAACAATATCTCCTGAATCACTTAAAACCCATTGCCACTGATAATCCTCAAGGTTGAAAACATAAAATAGTTCCCTGAAGTACTTCTGAAAATCTACGGAAACAGCAATATTTCCTACTACCTTATTGTTCTCAAAAACAGGCAGGTAATATTCATATGTCCTGTCACTTATTACCGGTTTTTCAAAATCGAATATTTCGCCCTGAACATGAAGTACAAATTGCTGATCGAGCCATAAATCTTCTTCCTTTTTAAGGGTATATTCATTTCTTTTGGTATCAAAAAGTTTAATACCTGTAATAAAATTTTCATACTTCGAATAGAATAACTTCATTTTTTCAATAGCATTCTGCTGGTTATCAGGATTTTCAAAAAACCTGGCCAGATCTTCCGAATAACTAATCTCATTGAAGTCGCTTAAGAAATTATTATTGGTATTGTCTACAGATAATCCCACAATCTGCACCTGCCGGTTAAGCAGTGCAACGATATAGTTTATTTGCTTGTCGTAAAGATTCCTGTAATACAAATAATTAGCAAAAAGAATTAAAAGGAATGCCGCATAGACCATTATTAATATCTTCTTCATCGGCAGAAAGTGTTTTTAATGCAACCGGGATAAAGATAATGAATTATTAAAATCAGCGGTACTTGCGATTCTCGTCCTCCAGGATATTTACATAACTCCTGTATCTCAGGGGATCAATTATCTCCTTTTCAACTGCTTCTCTTACAGCACATCCCGGTTCGTCGAGGTGAAGACAATTATAATAGCGGCATTTTTTTGAAATCCTGAATATTTCAGGAAAGAAATGGTATATTTCATTTCGCTCCATGTCGACAACCCCAAAACTTTTTATTCCCGGAGTATCAATGATAAATCCACCAAAGGGCATCCTGTGCATTTCCGGAAATGTTGTAATATGTTTCCCCTGTTTGTGATAATCTGATACTTTACCTGTTTTAAGATTTAGTGAAGGGTCCAGCTTGTTCAAAAGTGATGTTTTTCCAACACCTGAATTTCCTGAGATCAGATTAATTTTATCCTTCATGTTTTGTTTAAGAACATCTGTTCCGGTGTCATCTTTAACTGATAACCTGTAGCATTCATACCCTGTTTTTTCATACATAGATATCAGGTATTCCATTTTATCATTGTCCTGCGGACCATATAAATCTGTTTTATTGACAATTAATTTTGCCGGTATGCGGTATGCTTCCGCCGTTATAAGAAATCTGTCGATAAATTCAACATGGGTAACCGGGAGTTTTATGGTAATCATCAGGAACACCTGATCGATGTTTGCAGCAATTATCTGTGTTTCTTTTGAAAGGTTTGATGATTTCCTGAGGATATAGTTCCTGCGGTCAAGGACTTTTGTAATGATACCTGAGTATTTGCCGGCATCTTGAGCGAAGATTACATTATCACCCACCGCCACAGGATTTGTTGTTCTTATTCCTTTTATCCTGAATTTCCCCTTTATTACACAATCAATAATATTCCCTTTATTATCAAGGACCCTGTACCGGCTGCCGGTGGATTTTATGACTATACCCTGTTCCAAGATATTATTTGTAAAAATAAATAAACTCCTGTAATGTAAAAACGCCCAGATTGGGCGTTTTTACTTAATTATCGGAAGCCATCAGTAAGAATGGTTTCATTTCAAAACTGTGGTAATAGGGTCTTAGCCTTTCAGTATTATAATAATCGGATACTTTGACCACCTTTTTAGATGATGTTACCACATCAATCGGAACATTATCATAACGGCCGTTCTTCAGTACTACTATTCTTCCATGAACACCTTTCAGTATCAGGTCGAGAGCAAGATTTCCATAGGCCATAGGTACAATTGAATCGAGAAAATCGGGATCCCCGCCGCGAACCATGTATCCCAGTTTCTGATTGATTACATTTATCGTTTTACCATTGTTGTATTTTCCTGAAAGTTCTTTAAGTTTTGCAGAAACTACATCGCCTATCCCTCCAAGTTTTGCGTGCCCGTAAGCATCTTTTTCACTGTCGGCAAAGATCATCTCTCCTCCTTTGAACATAGCTCCTTCAGAAACTATAACTACAGAATATTTGCTTGGATTCTGATTCCTGTCTTCAACAAGCAATTTGGTCAGGAGGTCAATGTCAAATTTATATTCAGGTATGACACATCTGTTGGAGGAGCCTGCCATTGTAGGAAGCATAGCAGTGAATCCTGCATAACGACCGAAAACCTCAAGGACAAGCAATCTTTCATGTGATCCGGCTGATGTTCTCAGGCTGTTTGTCATTTGTATGGTTCTTGTGACACAGGTGCTGAATCCGATACAATAATCTGTTCCCGGAACATCATTATCCATTGTCTTGGGTATTGCAACAACATTTATTCCTTTTTTATACAGATGAACCCCATAGCTTAAAGTATCGTCGCCGCCAATAGGAATAAGATAATCAATGTTGAGCCATTGAAGGTTTTTTATCACTTCGGGAGTCAGGTCATTCATTTCAGCATTGTATGTTCCCTTAAGATGTTCAGGAACACTCTCTTTTGACATATGGCTCGGCCTTGTTCTTGAAGTATGAAGAAAGGTTCCGCCTGTACGGCCCGCCTTGTTGACTATATCATCAGTAAGCGGAATGAAATTATTACTGTTGTCGTACTTATGATCCCTGATCAGCTCTGTAATGCCGGCCCAGCCTCTTCTGAGTCCTATAACCTTGTATCCTTCACGGTTTGCACGAATTGTTACTGCCCGGATAGCAGGATTTAATCCGGGGACATCACCACCGCCGGTGAGAATAGCAATTATCCCTTTCATTTTTTTAATGTTTACCATTTTACTTTGCTTTTTAGTTGTTGCCATCTTTTTTGTTTTTTTGCGACAACAAAAGTAAAACATTTTGATTTTATTGCAAATATTATGTGGTGGTACCGGCAGGTTATCGGTTTACATATAATAACCTGCCTGAAGCCCGGAATAATGTGATCAAAAGTTGAATATCTTATTTTCTATTTCCCCCCTATCTGCATTTCAGCAACTCTGAATGTCGGTGAACTGTTTGTTCTGTTCATATCCAGGTCGGTTCCCATCATGTCGATGGAATTAAGGATGTCAAAAGCCTGTCCGGCTATTGTGACTCCCTTGACAGGATGAACAAGTTCGCCGTTCTCTATCCATA
>CAZDOM010000027.1:0-28449 GCA_964507015.1 uncultured Rikenellaceae bacterium
AACATTTACCCTTGGTAAAAACCTTACAGTGAAAAAAGAAAGTGTTGCCCTGGTACCTAAGGTGGAGATAAATGAACTCAAACCATAACGATTTAAAATCATGAGATATATATTCTCACTTTTAATAGTTGTACCTCTGCTTTTTTCCTGTTCATCAGGTAAAAAGATAGATGTTAACAAAGTAAATGTGGAATCTGGCCTGATCTCGGGAACAACCGGGGAGGATGGTATGGTAAAGATCTTTCTGGGAATACCCTTTGCTGCACCACCAGTTGGTGATCTGAGGTGGTCTGCACCGCAGCCTCCGCTTAAGTGGGAAGGTGTTCGCAAGGCAAACTCATTCTGCCCGGCATGCATGCAGAACCAGGCTCATTCCAGGCCGCCCTGGACAGAAGAATTTATGTCGCAGGATTCACTCAGCGAGGATTGCCTTTTTCTTAATATCTGGACACCGGCAGTATCTACTGAAGACAAACTGCCTGTGCTGGTATATATATATGGGGGAGGTTTCAGTGAAGGGTCAGGATCGGTAAAGGTTTATGACGGTGAGGAGCTGGCAAAAAAGGGGATAATTGTAATAACAATAAATTACAGGCTTGGTATCCTGGGTTTCCTTTCTCATCCGGAACTGACAGCCGAATCACCTGTAAAAGCTTCAGGTAACTATGCTCTTCTTGACCAGGTGGCAGCCCTGCAATGGATACAGAAGAACATCGCAGCTTTTGGTGGTGATGCCTCAAGAGTGACTATAGCAGGTCAATCAGCCGGTGCCATGTCGGTAAATATGCTTATTGCATCACCACTGGCAAAAGGTATGTTCCATGGGGCAATAGCACAGAGCGGATCTTCTCTCGGACGTATGACCATGCAGTCGCTGGAAGATGCCGAAGCAGCAGGTATGAAGTTCCAGGAATCAAAGGGAGCAAACTCATTGGCCGACCTGAGAGCAATGAGTTATGAAGAGCTTACCGCTGTACCTGAGGGGCAGGCTCCTGTGCGTTTCTTCTCCTCAAATGTCGACGGATACTTCCTTACAGATAGCCCAATGGCTGTTCTCGGAAAAGGATTACAGAATGATATCCCCACAATTACAGGCATAAATGCCGATGAAGGAAGCTCTTCTCCCTCCTATGGTAAAATTCCAATGAAGGAGTATAAAACTCAGGTAGAAAGAATGTATGGGGATGAAGTTGAAGAATTTCTTGAACTATATCCTTTCAGCAGTGATGAAGAGGCTGGTCTGGTTCAGAAAAAATCTGCACGCGACCAGTCAAGAGTATCCACTTGGATGTTTGCAGAGTATAGGTCAAGGACAGCAAAAACGCCGATGTATATCTATTTCTTTGACAGAGCTATGCCATGGCCTGAATACCCCGACTTTGGAGCATTTCATACCGGTGAGGTTCCATACGTCTTTAATAACCTGAAGATGCTTGACCGGCCATGGGAAAAAGTCGATTATCAGGTCGCTGACCAAATATCGGACTATTGGGTTAATTTCATTAAAACAGGAAATCCTAATGGTGAAGGTTTACCTGAATGGTCTGCCTTCGATAGTGCCAAAAAAGTCACACAAAGACTGGGTACAGAAATCGGGCCAATGCCCATTGCCGGAGAAAAGCAAACGGAGTTTTTTATTGATATGCTTCTGCGACCTTTGCGGTAAAATTTTATTTCTGCTTCAGTTCCCCTTCTGCATGCTTAATATTCCAGCCATCAATTGCAAGTACCGGCATTTCACCTGTAAGGTCTTTCTCCTGGAATTCAACTTTAACCTGTTTTTTCTCTTTTGGAAGCAGTGAGAAATAATTGTCTTCCCAGAATACCGGAAGTACCAGGTCTTTTGAATCCTTTTTGATGATCTTAGGATTTATAAAAAATGCAAGTGAAGATCCCGGGTTTTCTATTTCCAGTGTGATTGAATAGTTACCATTATCATTCTGAAGCCCCGTTATTGAATAATCCAGTGTCAATTCCGGAAGCCTGTTGAGAGAAGTGAAATCAGCATTCTCATCACCCTTGCCTGACAGCCAATAGAAATTTGAAGATATTTCATTCCCTTCATTATCCAGCAGTAACAGCTTCAGGAAATAAACAGGATCTTTTAGTGGTTCGATTGATATTATTTTTCTGCTCTCATCGGATTTAATGTCAAAGATCTGTTCCTTTGAAAAGACCTCCTGCATATACATATTATAGATATTTGCCACAGCTTTTAATCCGCTGAAATCCTCATAATTACCATTTACCACCTGAACCGAATTATCATCATAAGCAAACTGTATATGCAGGTTTTCGCACGCTTTCCTTGTTCCATAGAAGGAGCCGTTAGGAGCAAAGAAATAGTCATACAGCTGCCAGTACATCGATGGCCATGCCGAGTTATACATCCAGTATATAATACCACTCGACTTGTATTTATTGCCTGCGAAGGCTTCAAACATAGCTCTGGTTGCTTCATACTGGAGAACCTGTGACTTCATGCTATACTCTTCAACTCCTTTTGGTTTTCCATACCTTGAATAGAGGGCTTCACGTGCATGGGGGAAAAATGCCCTGTGAATGCGAAGATCCCATGACCGGCTCATTGGCCAGAGATCTTTTTCAGGCATCATCTTACGCATAGTTTCCAGTGGAGGTATCTGCTCTCCTGATGGTCCGGCTTCTGTGTTGAATTCAAGTTTACCGTACCAGTAAGAGGGTGGGAAATATGCATACACTTTAGGATAAGGGCCCATCCATAAACCTGTATTCCCGTCAATATTGCTCGAGTCGGCAGTAGCAGAAGATTGATAAGGCCTTGTTCCATCAAAGTCATTTAATACCTGTATATACATCTTTTCTACATCCTCCGGAGGGAAATTATCACTCCCATAGAGCCAGTCAAATACTGATGGATGGTTTCTTAATCTGACGATCTGGTCTGTCCAGCTTTTCTGGGCAATTGTTTCTATATGCGGAGTCCATCTGTCCCATCTTTCCCATGAACTGCAGCAGCACCAGCCAACCATTATCAGTATCCCCTCCTTGTCACATTTCTCAAACAGGTAATCTGATCCACGTGGAGCCTCGAGTCTTAAAGCATTCAGTCCCATATGTTTTGCATAGGCAATATCATTGTCGATACGCTCATTTGAGGGACGTAGCATCATATCCTCAACATACCCTCCGCCTCTGATAACAATATTTTGCCCATTTATCTGGAAGACCCGAGTAGGCTTTCTTCTGAATTCATTCATCCAGGAGGTTATTTCACGGATACCGAAACGTATATTCTCTGAATCTGAAATAACACCTCCTGTTTCAAAGGATAACTCCAGGTGGTACAGATTCTGCGGACCTACCGTATGAGGCCACCAGAGTCTGGGGTCAGAGATCTCAAGTTGTTTAAACTGGTCAGGATCAAGTACAACAAACTCAGTCTCCTGAGGAGCAAGTGTCACTCTTTTTGAGAAAGTAATATCCTCAATTCTTCCTTTAAGAATACCTCTGACCTTTTTATCCGATGTATTTACCAATTCGGTTGTTATTGTGAGTCTTGCCTGGTTAGTATCAGGAAGATTAAGCTTTGTTTTTATAAAAGGTTTTTTTATAGCCACAGGACCTGTTGACTGAAGGGTGACATCATACCAGATACCCATACCTTTGTCAGGTGGAGTAGGATTCCAGTCCACCCATGTAATTGTAAGATCCATTCTGCTGGGCGGAAAGATCTCAAGTGCCAGGCAGTTTTCCTCACCCGGACGAATATATTTAGTAATATCCAGGTTATAAAGACGATATGCTCCCTCAATGGCGGATGTGTCAGCAACCAGTTGACCATTGAACCATATATTGGCCCTATAGTTTATACTGTGAAACTTCAGCCATGTCGTCTTGTTGTTAAAATCATCAGCAAGGTTGAATACTGTCCGATACCACCATGCTGCCCTGAAAGGACTATCCTCAGGCATTTCACCTCTCCTGCCGCCGATGAATCCCGGAAGCGACTCAACGTTTGTACCGAAATAGGGATCGGGAAAAAGATTATTTTCCACAAGTGTGCCCAGTACTGTTGAAGGTACCGTTGCAGGATACCATTTCTCGGTATTATATGCGGGTAATGAAATCGCCGGGCCATCATCTGCTACCTTGGCAGACGACTGAATGTTCCAGTTGTCATGTAACACCATGTATTCATTATCCGAAACCTGGCTTGTGCAGGCATATACTAAAGTTCCCGCAGCTAATAGGATAAAAAAGAGATTTTTAGTTTTCATAATGATTCCTGGTTAATTGATTATTTTGATTCTGAATATAGTAAGCTTAAGGATATTAATCTAAATATGATTTCAATAAAAATACTAATTAACTATAATTAAAACAAAATGATTTTAAAACAGGAATATGGTATTATTGATAAGACACATATATAACCCTGTTGTTTATCACTATTATAACCTGATAAAAATATTCATGCTGGCTGTCCCCTGGTGGAATAATTGATTAACTTTATTGTTACTCAAATAAATCTCTATAATTAAATGAAAAGGGAATTTGTTTTATTTGTATTTCTGGTTATGGCATTATCATCCTATGGCCAGAGTGTACCTGCTCAATCACAGGAAATTATTTATGGCCGGAAAGACGGAGTAGCCATGACCATGGTTGTCCAGCCACCGGCAACAGCTTCAAACGGTAAAGGTATAATATGGGTTGTAAGTGGTGGATGGACCTCTGATTACAACTGGATTAACATGTTTAAACTTCTTACGAAACCTGTATCTGACAGAGGTTATACCATATTCTATGTAATGCATGGTTCTCAACCCAAATATACGGTCCCCGAAGCTGTTTCTGATCTGAAAAAAGCTGTACTTTTTATACGCTCTCATGCAGATGACTATGATATTGATCCTTTGAATATCGGAATCTCGGGTGCCTCAGCAGGCGGGCATTTATCATTGATGATTGGTACAACTGGTGATGATGGTGATCCGGTCGCCAGGGATCCGATTGACCGTGTGTCTTCAAGAATTCAGGCAGTTGCATGTTTTTACCCCCCTGTTGATTTCCTTAATTATAATTTTGACGGAGATAATGTTGTGTTGCATAGTGAGATCAAAGAGTTTCAGGCTCCCTTTGATTTTATGGAATGGAATCCGCAAATTCTTCATTATATTCCGGTTACGGATCCTGAAAAACGGACTGAAATTGGCAAACAGATTTCCCCATTATATTTTGTTACTTCGGATGATGCTCCGACATTCATTGCTCATGGAGATGCTGATACGCTGGTTCCTTTGTCCCAATCCCAAAAGATCATTGATAAATTCAAGGAGGTAGGTGTACCATGTGAATTAAAAATCAGTTCTGGTGCCCGCCATGGATTCTGGAATGATATGGCAAGTTATATGGAGTTGTTTGCAGACTGGTTTGACAGATACTTAATCATTAAGCCTTTATAATGTTTTAAAACAGGAGGTGATACTACTGCTGGAATATTCTTCATGCATAGAGCAAACCTTCCAGTAATAAGTGGTTTGTGACTCTAATCCTGTAATAATATGTTCATGTACTCTTTTTGAAAATTGTGGTTCAATATCAATTTTATTGCATGATAGACTTATTATGAATAAGGTAATGATAAAAGATTTTCTTATTTTTTTATTTTTTGAGACAAACAAACCGGATATGATCAGGAGAAATAAACCTGTATTAAGACCCGATCCCTGAAATAATTTTTGAGAACATAAATAATTTATCACTTGCTTTTCTCTGAAATCAGGAAATTTTGAATATTGAATTATATAGCTGTTTGATTCACCGGTCCAGCCAAGTTTAGTACTGTTATAGTTGATTTCAGTCCCGTTCTTTGGATAACAAATCTTTATTAATGAATAATAATCAGAGCATTTTAAATAGTGTTTCCCTTTTTCAAGTTCTTCTGAAAGATTTATAGTCAGATATTCTTGGAAGTTGTGCATATAATATAATTGAATATTGCCTGATTTCAGGTCATGAATTGTGGTTAAAACAGTCTGAAATTCCCCTTTTGCATGGGTAGCCTTTGCAATATCTCTGAACAGGGCGAATGAAATATCGGGAGATTCCTCCAGCATTGTTTTGGAAACATTATACCTGTAGCAATTATACCATCTTGAATTTATGGTATCGCACAGGTAAAAATTGGTAAGCATCTGGTAGTTTTTATCAGCCTGGAGGATTATTACATCCTGCTCCCCATACTCTATTACTGCACAATTACCGTACCTGTCGGCAATAAGAGAATGACCGTTCCAGTGTGGTTCCCAATATTGTGAGAAGATTTCAATTGCTTCATCCACTGTTGCACATTCTTCCATCACTTTTTCAATTAACTCGTAATCCCATCGGGGTTTATTGTATGTATTGAATATATCTGTTCGTTCAGGTAAAGAAGCTCCGCCGTACCAGAGTCCCATTTCGTTCATGCCGCTTGTATTGGTAAAACCATAACTGCTGGCAATACCGAAATAAACACGGCCGTATTTTCCATCAGAAGCAGGTATGAAAAGCATCCTGCTGTCGGGATTCGACCAGTCCATATTTTTAGCACATAGGATTTGGTTGTTCCTGTTGGCCCAGAAAAGTGTACAGGCTGAAGCTATATGTGTTAACAGAAGTATTACTGTTAATATTATAAGCCTCTTCATTCTTGTGGTTCTTTAAAGTAAAAGTTCAAACCTACGGATATAACCTGGTTATATTTTGTTGATTCTACTCTGTCGAAATTGATAATGCTCTGGGTGATCCTTAGCTCAAAAGAGAGCCTGCTATATTGAGTACCCAGGCCTAAAATAATACCTGAATCAAATTTTCTTATTCCTTCAAGTTCACTTACAAGGTTAATTGACAGAATGTTATACATTATTGATGCACCGCCGGTTAAATAGATTCCGAATTTGTTACCGCGATATAGGTCCTTTTTAACCATTATTGGCAGATCAATATAAATCAATAAATTAGAGATGTGTGTATCACCTATTGATTTGACCTGGTATCCTTTGCTTGATATCATCAGTTCAAGCTGCAGGTCACAATTTGGGAAAGATTTGTTAGCAATTCCGCCAAAATAGATTCCTGGCATACTTTCATTACCTGTATCGGAAATGCCTGAACCAGTAAATTTTGATGAATTATAACCCACTTTAATTCCGGTAATTAATTCCTGGGATTCAGCTGTACTTGATACCAGAAACAAAAAATATATGATCGTCATACCCCTTTGTAATTGCCTGCTTATCATGTCAGATTATTCTTTCACCCAGGCCAGAAAATAGGCCGGCAGTATATGGGCAATATAAACAAGACCCATAACCAAAACCATATTGAGTTCAATTTTTAACAGAGTATAAAGTATTAAAACTACAGATGTGAAAATGCTGAAGAATATATATGATTCATTTACAGCAAGTAAATAGACAGCCCTGTCTTGTTCATTCAAATCTTTGCCTAACTTATGAGTTAATTTCCACAATCCGGTTTTTTTTATCGAATTTATATATGTTATTATGAGAATTAGAACAGGTATAATCTCATAAATAAGCAATTGGGGATTCCAGTTGTTTAGCCGTATAAGTTCAAAGAACAATACGATAATTACTATACATGCAAGGTTTAGAACAATACCTGATTTCTTCATTTTCATCATTTTTAAGTTCATATTAGATATATATGGTTAACCTAATTCGCTTTATATCAATTATTTATTCAGTTTTTTAAGTTTAACCACGCGTCCAAAATCCTGATTTACATTCATTCCGACTACTTCATCTTTTTTATTGAATTCAAATGTGATAGTACTTTTTTTACCTTCGGCAAAGAAGGAGTATACAGATTCCGGTTTTATTTCATTTTTGCTCCACTCATTTCCTTTACGGGGAGGTCTCTCATAATAAAGCCTGCCTTCAACAAGAGAGATCTTTCTTATACCGGGGCTCTCGACAAACTGATATATTCCTGTATATTTTTCAAGTTGTTCATCAGTCAATTCCACAGCAATCCTAACATTACTTTCATTTTTATAGCCAAGTATAATATCGGCAATCATATTACAAATTAAGTTCGGTGGATACTCTAAATAGACATCTGACCGGTTACGTAATATTACTATGTATAGATCCATATCGGCAATATATGTGCAAAGGCTCTGGAAACCATAAACTCCGCCATCATGGTAATAACTGGTTATATTACGATAGTTATCAATAAACCAGCCTATACCATAATTGGTTTGAGATCCGTCGTATAAAGTGGTGGGGGTAAAACACTTAGTCAGATTACCCTGACTAATAATTTTCCCTGACAAAAAGGCTTTGTTCCATTTTGCCATGTCATCGACACAGCTTATTATATCGCCTGCGCCAAAAGTATGTGTCATACTCATATATTCAGCAGTCTTCAGTTTTTCGTTATCCACCCTGTACCCGGTCACAAGACCCGGAATTACCGATTCGTCGTCTGCAAAAAATGTCGATATCATTCCGCAAGGCTGAAAAATGTTTTCAATAATATAATTATGGTAATCATCTCCGGTTAATTGTTCTATTATGTACGCAAGGATTGTATAGTTAGAGTTTGAGTATTCCCATTTATCTCCCGGATTAAAATTAAGTGGTTTAGTAAGCATAATGTCTACCAGTTCTTTTTGGGTACATCTGTTTTGAATTGTTTCTAAACCATTATTATTACCGGGATAGTTTTTAATTCCTGAAGTATGTGATAATAAGTGCTTTATTTTAACATCTTTATATGCTGCCGGGTAGCCTGGCAGATATTTTAGCATTGCATCTTCAATAGAAAGAAGTCCCTGTTCTTCCAGCAATAAAATAGCTGCTCCGGTAAATTGTTTGGATATTGAACCTGTTTTAAAACACATACCGGGTTCCATACTGACATTTAACTCAACATTGGCCAGTCCAAAAGAATTTCTATAGACTATTCTGTCATTTTTAACAGCAATAATAGCTGCACCGGGCATATCGGATTCAAATATCCTGTCCAGGTCATTGTCTATCTTGTAGCGGATTAGAGATTCCTTAAAATCGGAACAAGAAATTAAAAAAACGAAAATATATAATAAAATTCCCGTTATAAAAACTCTGTTTATCATTGTATAAATCTGATTTACAGGCAAATTTATAACCAGAAATAAACAGCTGCAATAGGGCCTATTTCTCATTTTGAAAAATAGGAATGTTTTCCTATCATTAAAAACCTGTTTAATATGGTGCAATAATGATAATCCTTCCTCAGGGATTATATAACTTGTATTATAAAACGAGTAAATACCTTATTTTTACTTTTATAAAATGATTGAGCATTTCAAAATATTATCATATGTGCTCTTACTCCTGGGTAGTGTATGGTTAATTTTTTATATAAACAACATATATAAACTATATCCGTATAAATTCCTGAGATCTATCAGAACCTATTATTCAGTCGTTCTGATCCTGCTGGTTTTAAGGTTTACTTTTTTATATGTAAGAGGTAATTTGCTGGACTATATCGAGCCCGGATTATCGACAGATTATTTAAAAATACTGACTTTCTCCATTTCAGTAGTAACATTGTTGTTGGTTTATCTGATGCTGGATATATTAATAAGCTTCGATGATAAATCTTTTTCCAGGTCACAAAATATCAAGGCTTTTTTAACAGGGGTAGTATTAACCTCCATTTATATTTTCACCAGTTTTTTCCCAGATAAATTCAATCAGTTCAATATCTGGGCAGATATACTGATCAGGAATAGTTTCTTTTATAATATAATCGTAAACAACCTTGAGTTTCTTATAATCCTTGGTTTTTATTTTATATGGAGTCATAAGATAAAATCAGGTGAGAGAAAAAGGATAAGCAGGCTTTTTGCATTATTTCATATTATATGCAATACTTTTTCAGTAGCTGCTCTTATTTATTTTATGAAGATTGAAATATCTGGAATTGCACAATGGGCAGTCCAGCTTTTTGTAATGGCTTTTTTTATTTTGGCTCCTTTTTTATGGATAAGACTGGTATTTCTCAGGTATGCCCGGTCAATGACAGAACTGATAAATAATAAATTGCCTTTTGAAACAATATATATTAAGTATAACATCTCAGAGAGGGAGAAGGAGATAGTTGAACTTATTATTGAAGGTAAAAGTAATACTGAGATTAAGGAGAAGCTTTTTATTTCACACCATACAGTCAAGAATCACCTGTCAAATATTTACAGGAAATTAAAAGTGAAGAACAGATATGAGCTTGTACATTTATTTATGACATTTAGGGAAAGTTAACCTGTTATAGGTGTTGGATTCTTATTTTCCCTTCAGTTTCCTTAGCTCATTGAAATGATCCATCCCGATCTTTTCTATTTCAACACGCTTCTTTTGCCGGTAATCTTCAAACTCGACCCTGAGTTCTTCAAGATCTTTATTACACCTGAGCATTACAGAAAGGTTGCTTTTGAAGACCAGGAAGCCTAATACAAGAAGTACTAACAGAACTCCAATGATAATCCACATTATTGAGTTGTAGAGATTTTTATTAATATTTTTTCCAAGAAGTTGTATGCTCTCTTTGGTACTTACAGCCTCTTCAAGGAGACTCTCCTTATCAGAAAGTGAATTTTTAAGCGAATCGATTTGTGAAACCAGGTTCCTGTTCATTCCGGCCAGTATGTTTACATGTCCTTTTACCACAGAAAGGGAATCAACAGAATTTCTTTTTATCATCTGGAACATATCCTCGCGGATAGCACGATAATTTTCATAGATTCTTGTTCTCTCCTCAATGTAATTCATCTGTTCCCTCAATGTCCCCTGTTCCAGTACTTCAGGCATAACAGACTGGCTTATACTCCTGGAAGTTCCTGCCAGACAGATTAATATAATAAATGTGAATCTAAGAATAGCTTTAGTCATAATTCTAAATTTTTTTCAGGCAATAAAGATAATAGCAATATCTTTTCAGTTTGAACGAAAGATAATCTTAATTTTTATAAATTGACCTCTCGAATTGGGTAATCACTATGAGAAACACAAATTATAAAGGATTTGACAACGAGAAATATCTTGAGGAACAGACTAAATCTATCCTTGAAAGAGTAAGCCGTTTTAACCAGAAGCTTTATCTTGAATTTGGAGGTAAGATCCTGTATGACTATCATGCTGCCAGGGTTCTGCCGGGTTTCGATCCTAATGTTAAAATGCGCCTCCTGCAGATATTAAAGGATAAGATTGATGTTATCCTTTGTATCCATGCTGGTGCTATTGAAAGGAATAAGATAAGGGCTGATTTCGGGATAACATACGATGCTGATTCCCTGAAGACCATTGATGATTTCAGGGAATGGGGCCTGGATATCACAGCTGTTGTTATTACAAGGTACCAGGGACAGATGCCTGCCAAAGCCTTCAAGAATAAACTCGAGCTAAGGGGTATTAAAGTCTACTTACATTATCCTACAAAAGGTTATCCCACTGATGTTGACCAGATTGTCAGTGACAGCGGCTACGGGACCAATGAATATATCAAAACTGAAAATCCTATTGTAATAGTAACAGGTCCCGGACCGGGCAGTGGAAAACTTGCCACCTGTCTGTGTAACCTGTATCATGAATATAAAAACGGGGTAAAGGCCGGTTATGCAAAGTTTGAAACATTCCCGATTTGGGATCTTCCCGTTGATCATATGGTAAATATAGCATACGAGGCTGCAACGGTTGAGCTTGATGATAAGGTTCTCATTGATGAAAACCATCTGAAAGCCTATAATATAAAGACTGTTAACTATAACCGCGATATTGAGGCATTCCATCTCCTGAAAAGGATCATTGAGAAAATTACAGGTGCAGAATCGATGTATCAGTCGCCTACCGATATGGGAGTAAACCGTGCAAGCGCGGGTATTATTGACGACAGAATAATAAAAGAAGCATCATACCAGGAGATAATAAGAAGATACCTGAGGTATGCAGTGGAATATGTTATGGGACTTATTGATAAGGAGACACTCAACCGTATTACCTCGATAATGAACCAACTGGGGGCAAAAGTCGAAGACCGTAAAGTGGTGATTCCCGCCAGGGAGGCTGCCCGTGAGGCAGAAAAAAAAGGTAAGGGAAATAACGGTATTTTTTGCGGAGCAGCAATAGAGCTCAATGACGGTACAATAATAACTGGCAAGAACTCACCACTGATGCATGCATCCTCAAGCCTGGTATTGAATGCTGCAAAGCACCTGGCAGGATTTCCCGACAGGATGTACCTGCTGCCTGAAAATATTATCGATTCGGTAACACACCTTAAAAAAGATATACTCAAAGGGAAGATGGTAAGCCTGGATATGGATGAAACACTGATTGTGCTGGGAATAAGTGCATTATTTAATCCTGCAGCAAAGATGGCCCTGGAAAGCCTTAAATCATTGCGGGGCTGTGAAGTTCATCTGACACATATCCCGACACCGGGCGATGAGGCAGGATGGAGGAAACTGAAAGTGAACCTTACATGCGATCCGGAATTTTCAAGCAAAAGTCTGTTTATATGCAGATGAATAGGGATTCAGATACGAGCTCAACCATTCCGAATCTCAGGTCACTATTTTATTTCTTCCTCTTCCCGTTTCTCAACGATTATCGTACAATCGGTAGCTAGTGCTGCAATTACCCCTACTGCGGCAAATATAGGTGCAACGACAGCTCCGATTGCACCAATTGTGAGGGTAAACTCCATAATTGTCTCTTCCTTCTCGTTTTTAATGATGATCTTCCTCGCATTACCCTCACGTATTATCTCCTTTACCTTATCGAGAATCTCATCACCCGATACCCTGAAGGATTCCTTGTTAGACTTTTTCTTTTCTTTCATGATCAGATGTCAGAGATCTTTTCTGTTGGAGTAAATTCGATCGGTACACCAATAAGGGAAGCGATATATTCACCCCTTTCGAAAAGATCTATATCATCTTCCTCATAAAACCAGTGAATAATGAGCTTTCCACCTTTTTCAGCAACCTTTGTGATTAGTTTCAATGTATTCGTAAGGATAATGGTATTGAAACTGTTAAGGAATTCAAGGGCTACAGTTACCTCGGTCATATCAGCAGGATCGAGAATATAGGCATTGATCCACTCATTCATCTGTTCAGGAGTATTCCTCCTGCTTTCATCAATGGCACGGCCCTTGATCTTGATAAATCCAGCCGGATCAAGCAGATATTCAGGCGTCGTGTTTGTTGGTGTAATATGAATTTTTTCCATCTGTTCAGTATATTTTCAATCTTTATTTATAATGCAATTTACAAAAAGTTCTTGTTATGGAGTATTTTTAGTCCAAAGTTTCTGATTACTTGTTGGTTGTTGCTTATAGTAAATCTTCCAATCAACACATTTCCATTTTCAAATTCTTTTCATAAAATCTCAAAAACTTCAGCTCAATCTCATCCCTCACTCTTCGAAATTCGTTTACTATAAACTCTTCTGAGCCTGTAACCTTTGCAGGATCTTCAAATCCAATATGCAGACGAGTATTTACTTTACCAGAAAATACCGGGCACGTTTCATTTGCATCATCACAAACAGTTATAACATAATCCCATGGTTCAAACAGGTACTTTTCAACCGGTTTTGGTTTATTTTGACTGATATCTATGCCGACCTCTTTCATTACTTCAACAGCTATTTTATTGATCTTACCAGACGGATTTGTACCTGCCGAAAAGACCTCTATATCCTTGTTGAATGATTGCAGGAATCCATGCGCCATCTGGCTCCGGCAGCTGTTTCCGGTACAAAGGATCAATACTTTCACTGATTACTTTTTTTTAGGTTATGGATATTATTTTTTATTCCTTGGTTTCAGCTGACAAACACAGGAACCACTCAATTTTTCTGTATTATCAATTTTGATTGGAAGTTCGTCACGTTCCCATTCAACAATTCCACCTGCAAGATTGGCAATATTTTTAAATTCCCTTTCAAGCAGGAATAACATAGCTTCATGACTTCTTAAACCAGCTGTATCTGCAACAATTATGGGAATATCTGCCGGCAGGTTTCCGTAAATATCAGGAAGTGTACTTATCGGTATATTGATTACTTCAGGAACATCGAATCTTTTATGTCCTATAAGCCTTAATTCACGAACATCGAGTATTATGGCCTTATTATCAGTAGATTCTATGTAGGCATCCCTGGCTGACAGGTTAAGGAAACCTGAACTAATGAATCCGTGTTTAAAGAATGTCATTGCATATAGAGTTATAGAATATCAGAACAGTTTCTCTTATGCGGATTTGATTTTCTCATAGAGCCCGTTTAAGCAGGTCTTGTAAAACTCCTTTACGGTATTTTCGTGTTCGGCCATTGGTTTTACAGGCACAAGGTCAATGACTTTATCATAATCCAGTCCTGAATAAAATAATGTTTCTGTTGTTCCCCGAAGCATTACTGAAATAGCCTCATCTGCTTCATGCCCTGATAACCCGTATGATAGGGCTAGTTCTTTAAGCTGTTGTAATTGATACCAGAAATAAGTATGTCCCATGGCACTTATCATGGCGTATGCTTCAATCTGGAATTCAGGCACAACGGGTATTTTCCCCAGCTTTTCAAATAGGTCAAGGTACTCTTGTTTAACTTTTTTATCAGCATTTGTATTAAAAAAGACTGGATTATACCCTTTGTTTACATATGTGCCGGCATTAGGATTCATACGGGCCAGGTTAGAAACGTGGGGCAGGACTGATTGTATTTTTTCAAGTATGATTTTTGGAGCTAATGATACAACCAGGGCATCTTTTTTGACATAATTTTTAATTGAATTCAAAGTTTCCATCAGTACAGGCGGATGCAGGGCAATAAACACCCAGTCAGAAGATGCAGCCTTTGAAAAGTCAGTGACTGAAACTAATATCTGGGGATAACTTTTTTTTAAAGCATTCAAAACAGTCTCATTAGTTTCATATACAAAAATTTTTTCGAACGAAATACTGGTATTTTTGAATCCATTCATGAGTATCCGGGTAACCCGTCCGCCACCAATAAAGCCAATTGTTTTCATAAGATGAGATTTTAATTTAATAAAGTGATTTTACATAATTATATTAAAAAGAAAGCCGACAAACATTATTCCTGCTGCCATAATACCTGCAAAGGTGAGTATGAACGGGAGCTTCAGGACTTTTTTCAGGATTATCATTTCGGGCAGTGAAAGACCAATTACTGCCATCATAAAGGCCAGTGCAGTACCAAGTGAAGCACCTTTCTCAATAAGTACTGATACTATCGGGATGATCCCGGCAGCATTTGAATAGAGTGGTACACCAATAAGAACAGAAAGGGGTACACTGTACCATGCAGATTTCCCCATCAGAGTTACCATGAAATCCTGTGGAACGTAACCATGCGCACCGGCCCCGACTGCAATGCCGATAACAACATATATCCAAACCTTTCCAACTATTTCTTTAACTGCATTATAACCGTACTGAATGCGGTCCGGGAATGTAAGTTTTTGCTCTTCGTCATCTGTGTTGCCAAACTGAGCCTGGTATACCCAATCCTGAACCCAGTGACGAAGATTCAGCTTACCGATCAGCCATCCTGTAATTATTGCAATGACCAAACCTGTTACAACATAAATAACTGCTACCTTCCAGCCAAACAGTCCGAAGAGAAGAATTACCGCAACCTCATTGATCATTGGGGAGGCAATGAGAAAAGAAAATGTTACGCCTATAGGTATGCCAGCCTCTACAAAACCCAGGAAAAGAGGTATTGCAGAGCATGAGCAAAAGGGAGTAACAATACCAAGCAAGGACGCAAGGATATTCCCTGTAAAAAGTGATTTTCCTTCAAGGACTTTCCTGGTTCTTTCAGGTGAAAAATATGAACGTATTATGCCAACAAGAAATATAATCAGTGTAAGGAGTAACAATACTTTCGGGACTTCAAAAACAAAGAACCGCAAAGCTTCAGTAAAGTGAGAATCTTTTGTTAGTCCAAGCAAATCATCAATAAACCAGTCGGTTAAAGGTTGAAGAAAATGATAGATCAGGAACCAGGCTGGCAGTAGCAACAACGGTAAGGTTATTTTCTTATCTAAGTTTATTGTTTGACTCATTTTACATCTTATACAAACTAAATATTTCTTTAAATTTTTTATAAAAAAATCATTATCAAATAGTACAAACCTGTAGCGATAAACAGCACGGCCACGCCACGTCTGAACCAAAGTTCGAATGTCTTTATATGATTGTATATTTTACCCACACTGGCAACAGCATATGCAATCAACCATGCAAATATTATAACTGGTAACCCTGTGGCCACTGCAAATATAACTGGAAGGTATAGTCCACTTGCACTTGCAATAGTAATTGGTATAAGCATGACGAAATACAATACACCGCTATACGGGCAAAACGTTAAAGCAAATACAATCCCAAGCAATAGTGTGCTCCAATAACTTCCTTTGCCTTCTTTACCAATTTTTTCAGTTAAACCAGAGAAACCAGGGAATTTTATTTTAAGTACATCCAGCATGAACAGACCAATGATTATCATAAGGGGTGCAAGTAATTTCTCCCCCCAACCTTGAAACAACCTCGAAACGTTTATCTGGCTTGCTCCGAAATAAATGATTAGTGCTAAACCTGTATAACTGATTGCACGTCCCAGAGTATAAATTAAACCATTGATAAATACCCTTTTTTTGTCGTCAATATCACGGCTTATATAACCAATAGCAGAAATATTTGTAGCCAGTGGACATGGACTTATTGCTGTCATAAGTCCAAGTATCAATGCAGTGATAACTGAGTACTGCGAATTTTCAAGTATGGTTCTTAAAAATTCCATATTATTTAAAACAGGACTTTATCTACGGCTGATTTAATTTCTTCCTTAATTTTTTCAGGATTATGAGCATTAAGAAATCCTGCACTAGTTATATCCATCTTTTTATTACCTCTTACAATCAGGAGAGACTGACCTCCAACCTTCAAATTATAGGCAATCTCTTTACCTCCCTCTTCATCAAGATTAACAGCAGTAAATGAATATTCCCCAGTCTTTAATTCATCAGGATATAATTCTTCAACCGCTTTACGCGCATTTTTTTCCACAGCAAGACATGTTGCACACCTTTGGGTGAAATGGAAATAATAGACATTCACATCTGACGAATTTGCGGTCTGAAGAATCTCTTTTTTATTTTCCTGATTATTACAGGAAATGCTGCTAAATATTACAGCCAGTATCGATACTAATAATGCAATCTGTCTCATAATCTTCTATGTTTAATATTTTAATAATACTTCTTTAATCTCGGATGCAGACGGGACTCGTCCCTTTATTTCGACCTTCTCGTTTACTACCAGAGCAGGAGTCGACATAATATGATATTTCATGATTTCTGTAATATCTTCCACTTTGGTAATTGTGGCTTGAATCCCGTTTTGTTCCACCACTTCACGTGTCAATTTTTCAAGCGTTTTACATTTTGGACAACCGGTTCCTAAAATCTTTATTTCCATATTATATAATTTTTTCATTTCGGAAATACCCGAAATATATAGTTAAATTTTTTTACTTCCTGAAGAATTTTGCGAATAACAATTTTGCTTCTTCCCAGTTCTCAGTATTTATACAATATTTTATATATGGTGGATTAATCTCACCCTGGATTAATCCGGCATTTTTCAGCTCTTTAAGGTGTTCAGAAAGTGTAGAGCGGGCAATAGGCAGGATTTCTGCCATATCGCCGCTGTAACAGCATTTGTTCAGGTTGTTGGACAGGTATTCAAGGATAAAAACACGAATAGGATTGGAAAGGGCCTTCCCGTATCTTGCTATCTTCTCCTGGTTGTCAGTAATTGGATTTTCCTTTTCTGCCATAACAAATTTCATTTCGGGTTTTCCCGAAACAAAATTAAACAAGATCCGACAATTAACAATAGCGATATGAAATATTTAACAATTATTAGCTTGAGATGCAAAATAACCGGTTATTGTTTCCAGTCGCGGATAATGATCCTGTCCTGGTAAAGATTTACCCTGATTAAAGTATATTTGTTCTTATTATTTGAAAATCATTTCAGTGGCGGTATATATTACTGAACAATAATATCCCTTAAAGACCTGTAATTATGAAAGTCAAAAGATTAATTTCAGTTATTTTTCTATTGAATCTGCTGTTTTTACTTTCCTGTAATAAAGGACAACCTGACTCAACCATTATACCGGGCAGGTTTACCTGTGAATACCTTATTGATCCTCCAGTGATCGATGTGCTGAATCCGCGGTTATCCTGGGTAAATACTGTTAAACCGGATGTACGCGGTCAGTACCAGACTGCTTACCAGGTACAGGTTGCTTCATCACGGCAATTGCTTGATAACAATCAACCTGACATGTGGGATTCGAAAAAGGTTAAATCAGATCAATCAATAAATGTGGTATATACAGGAAAGCCACTCGAATCACGTAAGGATTACTTTTGGCAGGTACGGGTTTGGGACAGTGGAGGGAATGCCTCCGCTTGGAGTGAACCGGCTTCCTGGAGTATGGGACTGCTTGATCCAGGGGAGTGGAAAGCAGAATGGATAGGTGCTCCCTGGCAGGGAGAAGAACCTTTGCCGAAACCCGGATTCGGCAGGTCCGGAGGAAATCAGAATCCGGTGCCTTCCCCGGCACCTTTATTACGTAAATCATTTGAGATCAATAAGAAAATAGCTGCAGCACGTGCTTATGTAACCGGACTTGGCTATTTTGAATTATATATAAACGGCAGCAAGGTCAGCCAGGATGTGCTGGTGCCAAACCTGACACTCTTTGGTAAACGTCCCCAACTTGAAAATAATTATATATCGATACCCGACAACTTCAGGGAATACCGTGTTATGTACCTGGCCTATGATATAAAGGATATGCTGGAAGAAGGTGAAAATGTGATAGGGGCAATCTTGGGTAACGGTTTTTATAATGTGAACAGCCGCTGGACAGAATCCTTTGGTTCTCCGCGTTTCATTGGACAGATATATATCACCTATACTGATGGTACCGGGGATATGATAATCAGCGACCAGAGCTGGAAAGCTTCAAAAAGCGCTATAGTAACTGACCAGGTTTATGACGGTGAACATTATGATGCGAGACTTGAACAACCGGGATGGTGCAGTACCGGCTTTGATGATTCAAACTGGGAACAGGTTGCACTCAGGAAGGCACCGGAGGGAATGATGAAGGCACATATGTCACCAACCGACAGGGTGATGGAAAGACTGACACCGGTAAAAATAGAACCTCTTGGAGATGGAAAGTACAAGGTTGATTTTGGCCAGGAAATATCGGGATGGCTTCATCTGTTGAATGTGACAGGAGAGGCCGGGCGGAAAATTGATATTAAGTATATCTGTGAGTCACCTGTTGGCAGTAATTCTTATACACTTAAGGGAGGAGGACTGGAATCTTATGCTGCCAGATTCACCTGGTTTGTTTTCAGGGAGGTTGAAATATCTAACTGGCCCGGAGAACTTAAGCCGGAACAACTGGTAGCCGAAGCAGTATACTCGAATGTTGAGACCACCGGAAAATTCGAATGCTCGAACGACCTGTTCAACCAGATAAACAAGATATGGTGGCGCAGCCAGACAGATAACATGCACGGGGGAATAGCCAGTGATTGTCCCCACCGTGAAAGGTCTCCATATACTGGCGACGGCCAGGTTTCATGTGTAACGGTCATGTGTAATTTTGATGCACGTGCATTTTATAACAAGTGGATACGGGATATGCTCGGCTCCCAGAATCCTGAAACAGGATATGTTCCTAACGGGGCACCCTGGCAACCCGGTTGCGGGGGAGGAGTGGCATGGGGTGCCGCTATAAATATCATGCCATGGGAATTTTATGTTCATTATGGTGATAAAAATATGCTTGAGGATAATTATGAAGGCATGAAGGGTTATATCAGGTATATGCTGACATGGACCGGCGATGATGGTATTATGTTCTCGCAGGCACCCGATCCTGAACATCCAAACAGATGGCTTAACCTTGGGGACTGGGCTCCTGCTTCGGGATTACCGCCTGATGATATGGTCCATACCTTCTTCCTCTGGCGGTGTGCGGATTTTACCTCAAAAGCAGCACAGGTTCTGGGTAATGCAGCAGAAGCTAAGGAGTATGCTGACCTGGCCGAAAGAACAAAAAAAGCTTTCCAGACTAAATTCTATGATGAAGACTTAGGTAGTTATGGTCCTTTTGGAGGCAATATTTTTGCTCTGAAAATGGGGGTGCCTGCTGAACAATATCGACGGGTAATAGAAGCATTGAAATCAGAAATTGCAACCAATGACGGTCATCTGGATACAGGAATTTTTGGGACACAATTCTTCTTTGAAATACTCGCTGAAAATGGATTAAATGAACTTGCTTTTGAGGCTATGAATAAAACAACAGAACCTTCCTATGGGTGGTGGATAGAACAGGGAGCAACAACAACCTGGGAGCAATGGGATGGAACAGGATCCAGAAACCACCCGATGTTCGGAGGAGGTCTCGTATGGTTCTACCGCGACCTTGCCGGCATGAAAGCTGATTCTGAACAACCCGGATATAAACATATCATTTTTAAACCGCAGCCTGCAGGAGATTTGACATTTATTACCTATTCAAATGAAACACCTTATGGTAGAGCATCCGTTGGATGGGAAAAGAAAGCCGGTGAGTTCAGCATGAATATAAAAGTTCCAGTGGGCAGCACAGCTACAGTATATGTTCCTGCATCTGATGCAGAGGATGTAACCGAAAGCGGGCAAACAATAAAGAATGCCAGCGATGTGAGTTTTGAGCGTATAGAGAACGGATATGCTGTATTTACAGTTAATGCAGGTGATTATTACTTTAAGTCTGCTCTTTGATGTATTTTATAATACAGACAAAAGTATTATCTGGTTTCAAGTTTCTTTAACATCTCCTGAGCATTCCTGTTTTCCGGATTCAGCTCAAGCGATTTTTTAAAGTTTTTAATAGCATCATCGGAATCTCCATTTTTCATATATGCTTCACCCAGGCTGTCATAAACATTTGATGATTCAGGGAATACTTCAGTATTCAGCTTAAAAACCTCAATCGCTTCTGAAACATGACCACTGTTCATCCATTCATACCCTACCTGGTTAATAAACATCTCATCGAAATAAATATCATTACCATAGTTCCTTATTTTATCCAGTGAAGTTTGCAAAGACTCGGGACCACCTTCTTTAATAATCTCTGAAGCAAGGGGTTTCCCCTGCATAAAGAAAAGCTTAATATGCATTTCATGCTGGGGACGTATCCAGTTATCACCGCTTGTTTTATACACCTGCATCTCTTTCACAAAGGCAAAATCTTTATCAATTGACAGTTGATCCTGGATCTCAGGGAGGGTTTTCCCCTCAGCCTCCATATCTTTTACGTTGTTCCAAAGTTTCCTGATATAATCCAGGAGACCATGAATAAATTCCCTGGAATATACTTCATAACTGTCACTTAATATGATATTGTCAACCGGGTTTTCTCCCTCGAGAACCTTCTCAAGCATTGATATCCACCTGGGGACATCCAGCTCTCCATAATAGGGGAAAGGATAGGGAGCGATATGAAACTCGGGGTAAACAATAGATTTGCTTATTATGGCCAGTTTCTCTTCAGGGATTACAGCCATTGTCAAACCCTGGTAGTTGCCTTCTTTGCCGAACCAGAACAGGTTAATATGCATGTTCCCCATGTCAATAGTTATCCTGTCATTATAAGCTATATCAGGCAAAACGAGTGAAAAGCTGTTTTCCAGTTCATCAGCCATGGTAATGCATTTATTCATCCAGTTCCTTTCTTCCTGAGTTTCTTCCGATCCTTCTTTAAAATTTTTCAAACGCTCCCTGGAATAACTCTCTTTTTCACGCCACATGGCTATCAATTCTGCCAGTTCTTCCTTAACAGGCTCTGCAGTGCTGTATTTGGTCAGAATATTTTCCTGCCCGACGATTTTAGCTTCCGGATAAGCGGTATTTCCTCCTATCAGGTCTAACCGGTCAACCATATTTATCACATATGAAAAGTCATTACGACCCATTGTTTTCGAAATCTCCTCTTTGAACATCAGTGCTGTTTTTTCTGACCAGAAACTGTCAAAAACAACCAGTCCCTTCTCTGTTTGAACAACAACCTGGTCACCCAGGTCAGGATTGGATATAATCAGAACCTTATCCGATATTTTCTTAAACTGGAATCCCTGCGAGAACACAGTCCCATAAGAAAGCAAGGAGATTGCAATTATCCAGACTACTGTCAGGTAAGATTTGGGTTTCATTTTCTTAGTGGATTTATATAATAGGATTAGATTTTCCAGTTAAAGGTATGATACAGATTATCAGGATATTGTTAACAGAAAGTTAATGTAGGGTTAATTACTAGGTACACGGTATAAGGTGCACGGTGCATGAAACTTTTAACGAAATAACTTTGTGGCATTTTTTCTTAGCCACCAAGACACTAAGACACATAGTTTCACAAAGAATTCATTATTATAATATGTGAATGTAGTATTTATTATGCGCTTAAAGAACCTTAACAGTTTTGAACTTGTCTGAAAATGAGTTTAAAAAGTTTAAAAGCTTATTCTGAGAGTTAATCCCGGTTGATAATTCTGGTTAAACAAATTATATTGTGCATAAGGTTCCAGGTCTGAATACAACCAGATCCTTATTTATTGCACCATATTTATATTCAATTACTTCATCTTTATTTATATATGTTTGAATCCAATGGTTATTATGTTTCATCCTATATTGAATAGATACATCTGTTATCGTGTCTATATTACAAGCAACTGATTCTCCTTTATTGGTTACAATCAAGTCATAATCCTGAGAATATAAACCAAAAAACAAAACAAGAAATAATATAATACAAGAAGTTTTTTTCATGGCAATTTGGTTTTGGGTTTTATTTACAATCCAAATTACAACAATAGAATCAGGATGTCAATTGAATTATGTATTTACTAACCAAAGATGATCTGACCTGATCAGGAATGTATTTGTCTTTCAATAACGATATCTTTTTGCTTCGAATAGTCGACCAGGAACTCATAGAGCAAGGTTTTCTACTCTTTCTCTGTTCTTCATTTCTTCTCTTAAATTTTTTCTTCCCTTAAAGGCAATTACCATAGGAGCTAATATTGGAATAAATACGCCTATCCAGTCAGAGTTTATTATTATCGACCCTATTAGGCAAACCGAAAAGACTATTAATGAAGCTATTATAACAATATTTGCTTCTTTTTCTTTCTTCTTTAACTGGTCGGTTGTCAGTTTTTCTATTTTCTCAGCAGCCATTATTATTTTTTTTTCAGTGGTTGATCATATAGTCTTATTTCAAACCTGATAAGTTTTTTCCATTTATTCTATATTTAAGATATAGCTTTTTCTTAACTTTAATCTGATTTGTAGATTAATTCCATTTGTTCTGATCAACACATTGTGTTCTTTGACCAAGAAAATCCTTTTCTAAAAAAAGAAATATTAACAAAAAAACCTAATGTGAAAAAGATTTGTTACATATTGTTTTTCTTTGCCTGCTTTTCAAGCTCTTATTCCCAGACCTATGATCTGATAGTTATGAAAAATGGCGATTCTCTGGCCTGTAACATTGATATTATCAATGATAACAAGATCTATTTTAATACGCTTTCACATGGTAATTGGGTACAAACCCATATTGATTTGCAGGATGTTGCTGAATATCAATTTAATACACTCGAAGCAGATAGGGTAGTATTTTATGATAACCATTTGAGAATCAAAGATATCCTGTTGCGGGAGGATGCTGACCGGATAAAGAATGCATTTCAACACAGATATTTATTTTCCCCAAGTGCATTACCTGTAAATAAAAAAGACTTCTATTACAATAGTTATTATTTCCTTATCCATGATTTCCATTATGGTTTCGGAAATCATTTTAGTTCACGGTTCGGAACTTCAATATTGTTTTTCCCATATTATATTCTGCCGCAATACAGCTTTCGGATCAGTGATGAATCATCTTTTGCCCTGGGGGATTTATTTTTGTTCATGCCTTTTGGAGAATTTGCCATGGGTAACCTGGCATATGGAATGTATACCGCAGGAGCACCAAATAAAAATATAAGTCTCGGTGCCGGAGTATGGTCAACAAATGAAAGTAAAATTGCAGACAATGGCAATTATCCAGCAGTTACATTATCAGTAAAATTACCTGTATCTTATAATGTACAATTTATTTCGGAGAATTATTTTTTCCAGATGGATATGATGCATTTAGCTCAGAAAGAACCATATACGCCTATAATAGAAGAGTGGTTTTCCTATCGCCATACCTATGTTTTTGGACTATCCGGTTTCAGGATTATAAGGCGGATCAATAAGACAAGTAGCTGGGATATTGCGCTTTTATATATTTATATACATCAGGATAAGGATATCCCTGAAATATACGATGTCGGCTGGACAGTGGATTCCAGAAATAATAAAGTAAACACTTTCCTGGTAATTCCGACAATAAGTTATTCACGAAAATTTAACAGAACAAAATAAATTCTTAAGCACTAAAATGCATAGCCAAAACCGGGATTTTTCTGGTTTTGTGCTCTGATTGAATTATAAAATAAAAGGATGGATAAAATCACAAAAAACAGCCTTTTCAATTTTCTCTGTCCTTCATTTCCTGTCTCATTCTTTTTCTCTCCCTGATACCAATTACAGTAAGCGCTAATATTGGAATAATGGTACCTGTCCATAATGGAATCAGTATGATCACTACTATGAAGCATGCCAAAAATATTGTCAGTGAGACTATTATAAGAACATTTGCTTCTTTTTCTTTCTTCTTTAGCTGTTCGATTGTCAGGTTTTTAAGTTTTTTGGTAGCCATATTTATTCGTTTTAAGCTATTTAATACTAAGATATACCAATGGAAGGCCAAAGTCAAAAATATTTTGAATGGATTATCTCTATTTTCTCTTATTGTTAAATCACCTTCGATTAAGAAATTTAGTGCGACACTAAATTCTTGAATCTACCTGAAATATTGGTATAAAAATCAGGGTGCTCCAATTTTCATAGGGATGTTTATTATTCAGAAGTTCGGATATTCATTTTTCATTCCTATTTTTATACTATAAACCTGTTTTTGTACTTGAGCCTGATAGACCCATGACAATGAGATCCTTACTTTTCATTCTACCGGCAGCATGATAGCAGGCACTAATAAAGTATTAACCAGATATATATTTACTATGAAAAAGTACTTCCTGTTTTTTTGACATGCCTGTATACATCCGCCGTAATAGCCCAGGATATGCAATCGCTTTTCAAGCTGAGTGATAGAAATTTACTAAGACCTGTTTACAACGAAGTGACACCGGTATGCAGTTGCGAGGATCTTATGAAGATTACCTTACCCAATATAGTTATAAAATCAGCTGTTTTAAGTGCCGGCGACAGTAGCTGCAGGATTACGGCAGTAATAAACCATCCTCCCTCGAAGGACCAGGTTACAGTCTCCATTGCCCTTCCGGTGAAGAACTGGAATGGACATTTTTATGGAATGGGAGGAGGGGGATTCCTGGCCGGACATCCTCTTTTTCTGGGCTTTCCCCTGCCACAGGGCTTCGCTGCAGGTGTAACTGATGCGGGTCATGACGGAGGAAGCGGTAGTTTTGCACTTGATACCCCGGAGCACAGGTTAAGATGGCAGGAGATATGTGATTTTGCATATCTCGGTATACATGATATGACAGTCGTGAGGAAAGAGCTCGTGAAAGCTTTTTACGGTAAACCAGCCGGATATTCGTATTTTGTCGGCGGTTCTACGGGTGGCAGGCAGGCAATGATGGAAGCACAGCGTTATCCCGGTGATTATGATGGTATTATGTCATATTTCCCCGCCATCAACTGGAGCCGTTTACTGACGGCTGATCTCTGGCCCCAGGCAGTGATGAACGACGAAAATAACTATTTCTCAAAGGCAAAATTAGAAGCAGTTACCAAAGCGGTAATTGCCGCCGCGGATGGTGATGACGGCACTGTTGACTGGGTGATAGATGATCCCTTTAACTGTACCTGGGATCCCGGGGAGTTTACAGGTACCTTAGTGGGGGAGGAGGTTTTCAGCGAGGCTGACGCAGATGTCGTTCGAAGGATATGGGAAGGTCCCCGTACTTATGACGGTAAATTTCTCTGGTATGGGTTAACCCGTGGTACAAATCTTATTGGATGCTGGCTCGATCGCAGTTTGTGCTTAATAATTTTATTGACCGTGTAAGCACACTGTTTTATTTTAATATTTTTTATTAAGTATGTTATCTTAATTGTTGATATTATATTCTTCTTATTCTTTTATAGCGACATGAAGATTTATTTCAGGATGTTTTCCCAGGCTTCTTTCATCATGTAATTCGAATTCTCCAAATGAGTCAGATGGCTTATAAGTTGAGCTTTGAAGCCATTCGGTATAAATAAATTTTTTCATTCTTCCCATTGTTATTCCCCATGCTATATTACTTTTTGGCCTGATAGGAAATACAGCATAAGTTAATGGTGGTATTTCATAAGATTTTAGTCCTGGGGGAATACTGTCAACTCGAGTAACAACATCACCGACAACATACGTAAATGTTCCTTTTTCAGGATTATAGTCTTTACTTATATTAATTGAAGACCAGGGCTCTTTTAAATTAGGAATAGGATAGGTTTTTTTGATTGTGTTAAACTGGATAGCAACTTTAGAGACGTCTTGATATATTGCTTTATTATCAGTATTAATTTCCAATCCAATGACATAGATTGGTTGATCAAGTTTTATAATCTTTGGTTCTGATTTATCAGTATTACCAATTAAAGTAAAGTAGAGGACTATTAAAGTCGCAATTACAATAATAATAATGACTATTGCTGTTTTCATTTTGTATTATTTAAGTTATCAAATGGATAGGGAATAATCCAACTGTGTGCTAATTCGTTTATATGTCTGCCAAAACTAAACATTATTGTCCGGAAATGGAATTATCACCCACTAAAAAGGATTGATAATTAAGTTATAACAGCCGTTACTCCTTTCATTTTAATCCCTACTTTCCCCTTCGGACTCCGAAGCTAATCCCGGGCTTGTCAAAGGAAGTTCCCCCTCTCTTCTTTTCAGAAGGCCGGTGTGTTCATTGCGCTCCACAAAAAATGCCGTGTTTGCGACATTTCTGTTAAAATTAGTTTGATATTATAATAATACCATTAATATCATATATTTGTGAGTAAAACAATAATCTGAAGCAATTTTACTATGAAACTTAAATTTATCCTCCTGCTTATCGCGGCACTGTTTGCTATCCACAATGCAGAAGCTCAGAAATCAAACAAGAAATTCATTGTCTCCGGGTATGTTAAGGATTTAAATGATAATCCTGTTGCCGGAGCCATGATCCTTCTCGACAATAAGAATACGGGTAAAGAAACCGATGCCGATGGTTATTATAAAATAAAAGTAAAGCCTGATAATAAAATCCTGTCAGTATTTACTTTAAATGGAGCTTCGACAGCAATACCTATTGAAGGCCTTACCTCGATCAGTTTCATTCTTGATGAACCATCTGTTAGTAATGAAATACAGAATAAGAAAGAACCTGATGAAGTATTGGATATAGGCTACGGTGTTGTGAAAAAGGATCATTTTACTCAGTCGGCAGATAAAGTAAATGTTACAGAAACAGATTATTCATCATTTAATAATATATATGATCTGCTTCGTAGTAAGTTACCAAGTGTAGATGTAATTGGAGATAAAGTTTACGTAAGGGGAACATCAACACTCATTGGAGGTACGGATCCTCTGTTTGTTGTTGACGGTGTTATTATGGAATCGATTGATTTTATACAACCCAATATTGTTAAATCAATCGATGTTCTGAAAGGTAGTGCTGCAGCTATCTATGGAGTAAGAGGTTCAAACGGAGTAATTATTATTAACACAGTCAAATGAAGGAATAATTTTTTTTTCAGACTCAAAATTTAAACGTACACCGTTGCACATTCGTGATATTCGCAAAAGAAATTAACTTCCCTTTATAATATAACTCAATAGTCCAATCAATTATTTAGAGTTATGTTTTTAGCCTTCAGATATTCTTTGGAAAATTGGCTGGGATTTATTCGGAACTCATTATAAAAACACTTGCTGAAGTATTTAGCATCAGAGAAACCTGACCTCCAGGAAATCTCATTTATATTCCACGTTTCATTTGATAATATCAATTTTGCTGCATAGTTTAATTTAGCTTTTTTGATAAAATCAACTGGTCGGAGCTTTGTCACTTCAATTATTTTACGGTATAGAGAAGATCGTGACATATTCATGT
>CAZDOM010000027.1:28549-30405 GCA_964507015.1 uncultured Rikenellaceae bacterium
AGCTTTGTCACTTCAATTATTTTACGGTATAGAGAAGATCGTGACATATTCATGTTCTTAGACAGATTTTCTAAGGTATAATTCTCATTCTCAAGGTTTTCATAAATATGATTAAGACAATCTTTAATAAACCCCCCTTCAGAAATATCTTTTGTTTGGAGCAGTTCCCTGAAATAAGGTGAAGGACAAAAGAATTGTTGCATTTTTTCCCTGCTTTCTATCAGACTCTTGATATTTGATAGCAAAAGGTATTCATTAAACGGTTTGGTAATATATGCATCAGCTCCTATATCAAATCCCTTTATCATGTTTTCTTCAGAATCAATGGCAGTTAACAGTATAACCGGTATATGACATGTTAATGGATTTTCTTTGATCTCAATGCACATCTTCATTCCATCCATTACTGGCATCAATATATCGCTTAATATGAGATCCGGTAGCCTTCTGCTGGCAACATCAAGTCCTTCTTTCCCATTATTTGCTGAAATGACATTATAGAATTTGCTGAGAATATCGGTTATCACCATTAACAGGTCTGAATTATCCTCTACAACAAGTACGGTTTTGTTTTTATCAGTCTTACGAGAAAAATCAAAATTAAGATCCGTTATTTGATTATTATTAGTTTTAGAATCGGGTTTTTTATGAAACTGTGGTATTGTGAAAGTAAAACTTGTTCCATGGTTCTCGACACTTTCCACGGTAATCTTACCTCCATGTAGTTGAATTAATTCTTTACTTAATGCTAAACCAATCCCAATATTTTCATTTCCTGAGGTATTATTCTTATTGTTGATTTTATAAAATCGATTAAAAATAAAAGGTAATTCATTTTTTGGAATACCTATACCGCAATCTTTTACCGTTATGGCGATTTTTGAATTTTCAGATTTAAGAGATATTGTAATGATACCTGGTCTGTTGCTGAACTTTATCGCATTGGAAAGAAGATTATACATGACTTTTTCAATCACACCCACATCAAATTCTGCATATATTTCGTCTTCGATTTCAGATTTTAGCTTAATATTTTTCTTTTCTGCTTGTTCATGGAAAGTTTCAATGATATTAGTTATAAACTGTGCTATGTTACCACTGAAAAAAGTCAGATGATATTTATTATTTTCAATACTTCGGAACTTTAGAATTCCGTCAGTGAGACGAGCCAGCCTTTCTGTACTCCTTTGCAGTACCAGAATTTTTTTTCTGACAGATTCATCGTGGACCAGATTAAGGATATCCTGAATAGGACTTATAATCAGAGTCACGACAGTTCTTAGCTCATGTGATAAATCTGTAAAAAGTCGCAGCTTATTCTCCCTGGCCTCTTCTGCAACTATGAGAAGGTCGAGAGAATCATCACGCTGTTTTGTAATAATTTCATTCTGTTTAATTATAGTTTTATTCTTCTCATCGAGGATCTTATTCATCTTATTCTTATGTCTCCACGATCTCAGTATGAGACCAACAATAAGGACTAACAGGATTATTGTAGTATAAGTCAGAAGCAACAACGTCCTTCTTTTTTTCAGGGCGTCAGTCATTAGATTTAATTGGTCACTTTGTTTGTCGATTTTATCTTGCTGATCTTTCAACTGCTGCCCTTGAAGCCACAAAGTCCTTGCATTTGTGTTGTCAATCCTGTAAGTGCTCAAATCAATGTTTTTCTCATATGGTTTACCAGCAAGTATCTGAATCGCGAGTTGGATTGCCTTATCCCCTCCTGAGGGATAAAAAACAGTGCCGTCTATAAATCCGTTAATAACCATGCTGACACCACCGGTAGGAGAATTCATCCCATCAACACCTACAATATAAGGCTTGATATTATATTTTCTGGCAGATTTCGAAGC
>CAZDOM010000028.1:0-29666 GCA_964507015.1 uncultured Rikenellaceae bacterium
CTTTATCCAGTTTATATTTACTCACATCCATACCGAAAGAGAGGTTCATGGATTCGAGCAGTTCATCAAGTTCTGTGAGTGATTTTTTTCCGAAGTTTCTGAACTTGAGAAGGTCATTCTTGTTAAATTTTACCAGATCGCCAAGTGTCTCAACTTCAGCTGCTTTTAGACAGTTTAGGGCTCTAACGGAAAGGTCCAGATCGATAAGTTTGGTTTTAAGAAGCTGCCTCATATGTAATACCTCCTCATCAAATTCCTCGTTTGCAAGTTTGTCATCTGAATCAAGAGTTATTTTCTCATCTGAGAAGAGAAGAAAATGGTAAATAAGTATTTTGGCTGCTTCTTTAAGAGCATCTTTCGGGTGTATAGAACCGTCTGTCTCTATTTCGAAAAGGAGTTTTTCATAGTCAGTTTTCTGTTCAACACGGAAATTCTCAACAGAATACTTTACATTCCTTATAGGAGTGAATATGGAATCGATTGCAATAAGTCCAAACTCAGCATCAACAGGTTCATTCTCCTCAGCCGGAACATAACCCCTTCCTTTACCTATATTAAACTCTATTTGTATTTTGGTACCTGGTTCCATCCTGAAAAGTATCAGGTCGGGATTCAGTACCTCAAAATTTGTAAGAACATTATTCAGATCACCAGCCTTAAGGGTGTCCTGACTGCCGGTCTTTATTGTAACTTTTTCAATATCAGCATCCTCCACTATTTTTTTAAATCTTACCTGCTTAAGGTTCAGTATAATTTCAGTTACATCCTCCATTACACCTTTAATGGTTGAAAATTCATGATCAACACCATCAATTTTAACCGTTGTTATGGCATAACCTTCAAGTGAAGAGAGCAATATTCTTCTTAATGCATTGCCAACAGTAATGCCATAGCCGGGTTCAAGAGGACGAAACTCGAATTTACCGAGTTTGTCATCAGCTTCCAGCATGATTACTTTATCGGGTTTCTGGAATGATAAAATGGCCATAGGATTTATCTTATATTATTATTTTGAATACAATTCTACTATCAGTTGTTCCTTTATATCTTCTGGTATATCAGTACGTTCAGGCACACTCATGAATTTACCTGCCATTTGTGTATCGTCCCATTCAAGCCATGGGAGTTTTGATATTCTATGCGTAGTAAGGGAATCCGCGATAATTTCCAGAGATTTTGATTTTTCACGAACACCGATGATATCTCCTGGTCTAAGCTGATAAGAAGGAATATTTACTACCTCTCCGTTAACTGTAATATGTCTGTGTGATACCAATTGGCGGGCACTGGCTCTTGTCGGGGCCACACCCAAACGATAAACGACATTATCAAGACGTGATTCAAGTAATTGAAGTAAAACCGAACCGGTTACACCTTTGGAACGTGATGCTTTATCAAATGTTTTACGGAATTGTCTTTCCAGTATACCATATGTATATTTTGCCTTCTGTTTTTCCCTCAACTGCAAGCCATATTCTGAGGTTTTCTTTCTTTTCTTGACCACCCCATGTTGTCCGGGGGGAAAATTCTTCCTTTCCAGATGTTTATCGGGCCCATAAATAGGTTCACCGAATTTTCTTGCAATTTTAGATTTTGGGCCGGTATATCTTGCCATATTATTGTTAATTTATTCAGATTAAACTTGAAACATTTAAACTCTCCTTCTTCCTGCAGGACGACAGCCATTATGTGGCATTGGAGTAACGTCTATTATTTCTGTAACCTCAATACCTGCATTTGATATAGCCCTGATTGCTGATTCACGTCCTGATCCTGGTCCTTTTACAAATACCTTTACTTTTCTCAGTCCGAGGTCAAAAGCTACTTTTCCACACTCTTCCGATGCCATCTGAGCAGCATAAGGAGTATTTTTCTTTGAACCTCTGAATCCCATTTTGCCTGCAGATGACCATGAAATAACCTGACCCGTAGTATTTGTCAGAGTAATTATAATATTATTGAATGATGAATGAATATGGGCATGACCAGTTGGTTCTACCTTAACCAGTCTTCTCTTCATTGCTCCGGTTTTCTTTGCCATATTTATTAATTATTTAGTAGCCTTTTTCTTGTTTGCAACAGTTTTCTTTCTTCCCTTACGTGTCCTGGCATTATTCTTGGTGCTCTGCCCCCTCACAGGAAGGCCAATTCTGTGACGAACACCACGATAGCACCCGATGTCCATAAGCCTTTTTATATTAAGTTGTGTTTCTGAACGAAGTTCTCCTTCGAGTTTATAATTCTCATTCAGCACCTTACGGATCGAATTTATCTGATCATCAGTCCAGTCCTCAACTTTAATATCCCTGTCTACTCCAGCTTTATCGAGTACTTTCTGGGCGATACTTCTGCCTACCCCATAGATATAGGTCAGTCCAATTTCGCCTCTTTTATGTTTTGGTAAATCTACGCCAACAATACGTGCCATATTAATATTTTCTTAAATAAGTTGCAAAATTAGTTAAATTATCCCTGTCTCTGTTTGTATTTGGGATTTTTCTTGTTAATAACATAAATGCGCCCTTTTCGTCTGACTATTTTACAGTCTTTGCTGCGCTTTTTAACAGATGCTCTTACTTTCATTATATTACTCTTTCTATTTATATCTGAATGTAATCCTTCCTTTTGTCAGGTCGTATGGAGACATTTCCACCTTTACTTTATCACCCGGGAGAATCTTAATATAGTGCATTCTCATTTTCCCGGAAATATGTGCAGTAATCACATGCCCGTTCTCCAGTTCAACCCTGAACATTGCATTCGAAAGGGCTTCAATGATAGTACCATCCTGCTCTATTGACGGTTGTTTGGCCATACAATTACATTTTATTTAACACTTTTTCTAAAAATTCAAATGTTGTCAACTGGTCTGCCTGACCTTTATCGACAGCCACTGCATATTCAAAATGTGCTGATGGTTTTCCATCAGCTGTTTTTATTGTCCATCCATCCATTGTCTGATAGGTCTCTTTTTTCCCAAGATTAATCATTGGTTCAATACATATTACCAGACCTTTTTCCATTTTGGGACCTGTTCCTTTTTTTCCGAAATTAGGTACCTCAGGAGGTTCATGCAGTTTCTTACCTATACCATGTCCGACAAGTTCGCGAACAACTGAGAATCCACCATTCTCTGCTTTTGTCTGGACAGCTGCAGATATATCGCCTATTCTGTTTCCTGCAACTGCAGCCTTAACTCCTTCTTCCAGCGAAGCTTTCGTATATTCAATAAGCCTTTTTATCTCATCATCAATCTCACCAACCGTAAAAGTATAGGCACTATCTCCATACCATCCGTTCAGGATAACGCCACAATCAATCGAGATTATGTCCCCATCCTTCAAAGTATAGTTGGAAGGTATGCCGTGAACCACCTCATCATTGACAGATGTACAGAGGGTATTTGGGAAGCCACCATAACCTTTAAATCCTGGAATCGCACTATTATCGCGAATGAATGTTTCTGCGATCCGGTCGAGAAATAGAGTGGTGATACCGGGTTTAATATGTCTGGCAATTTCTGCAAGTGTTTTTGACACAAGCATATTGCTTTCCCTTAAAAATCCGACCTCTTCATCAGTCTTAAAATACAACATCAAAGAACGTTATACGTAATTAAATTGATGTAACTGAACCTGACCTGCCCTTTATGCGTCCTGTTTTCATAAGACCATCATAGTGACGCATAAGCAGGTGACTTTCAATTTGCTGCAAAGTATCAAGTATCACTCCAACCAATATCAGCAGTGAAGTACCTCCATAAAATTGTGCAAACTGTGGTGTCACACCAGCCTGAACAGCAATGGATGGAAGTATTGCAACAATTGCCAGGAAAATAGAACCGGGCAGCGTGATCCTTGACATTATAGTATCAAAGAAATCGACTGTCTTTCTTCCAGGCTTGACACCCGGGATAAAGCCTCCGTTCTTTTTCATATCTTCAGCCATCTGTACAGGATTAATTGTTACAGCTGTATAAAAATATGTAAAAGCGATTATCAATATTGCTGTTACAAAGTTGTACCAGAATCCATACATATTTGAGAATGCCACAACAAAACCTGAACCCGATTGGGAATATCCTGCAATAATAATAGGGAGCATCATGATTGCCTGAGCAAATATTATAGGCATAACTCCTGCTGCATTCACCTTTAATGGAATATACTGGCGAACGCCTCCGTACTGCTTGTTTCCCACTATCCTTCTGGCATACTGTACAGGAATCCGTCTTGTGCCCTGAACAAGCATGATAGTACCCAGAACAACAACAAAAAACAGGATAACTTCCACTATCAGGGCAATAGCCCCTCCTGCTCCGTTCATTCTTGTTCCTGCTTCGAAAATAAAGCGTGACGGCATACGGGCTATAATACCTATCATAATAATAAGCGATATACCGTTCCCTATCCCTTTATCGGTAATCTTCTCTCCCAGCCACATAACGAACATAGTACCCGCAGTCAGTATAATAACAGAGGAAACCGTAAAGAAGGACCCTGTCAGGATGAATGCGGTATCGGGAAGTTGAGCATGAAGGTTAACCAGGTATGTCGGAGCCTGTAGTACAAGTATAGCAACGGTAAGGTACCTTGTATACTGGTTCATTTTTCTCCTGCCGCTTTCTCCTTCCCTCTGCAGCTTCTGGAAATATGGAAATACTATTCCAAGAAGCTGGACAACGATAGAGGCTGAGATATAGGGCATTATACCAAGAGCAAATATTGAAGCCTGCGAAAAGGCTCCTCCTGAGAACATATCGAGTAATCCCATAATACCTGAGGATGTCTGGCTTTTCAATCCTGCAAGCTGCGAAGGATCGATACCAGGAAGAGAGATATATTTACCAAGTCTGTATAAAAGAATGATTCCCAGTGTATACAATAACCTTGCACGAAGATCCTCTATCTTGAAAATATTTTTTATGGTCTGGATCAGTCTCATGTAATTAGAGTTTTACTACGGTTCCTTTTTTTGCTTCAATAGCTGCTACTGCTGATTTACTGAAGGCATGAGCATGTACTTCAAGTTTCTTCTCAAGTATGCCTTTCCCCAGTATTTTTACCTGAGAATGTTTTGTGATGAGTCCTGCAGACATAAGCACCTCAAGATCAATTTTTTCCAATTTGTTCTTTTCAGCCAGGGATTGCAGCACTCCAATATTAATACCTTTATATTCCCTGCGGTTAATATTTTTAAAACCGTATTTCGGAACACGTCTCTGCAGCGGCATCTGGCCGCCTTCAAAACCTATTTTCTTACTATAACCTGATCTAGATTTTGCGCCTTTATGTCCTCTTGTGGATGTACCTCCTCTGCCTGAACCCTGTCCTCGTCCAAGACGCTTGTTTTTCTTCACCGACCCTTTAGCCGGTTTTAAGTTACTCAGATCCATAACTGTATTATAAATATGTTTTTAATCTTATATATTTTCTACTGTAACCAGGTGTTTGACTTTATTTACCATTCCCAGTATCTGGGGTGTAGCTTCATGTACAACACTATGGTTCAGTTTACGTATGCCGAGAGCTTCAAGAGTTTTTTTCTGTCTCTCGGGTTTACCAATTTTGCTTTTCACCTGGGTAATACGAATTTTTGCCATTGCAATAAATTTTTCTAACCGTTAAAAACTCTTTCCATATTTATTCCCCTGTGTTCAGCTATAGAAAATGCATCTCTTATTTCCAGGAGTGCAGCAAATGTAGCTTTAACAAGGTTATGAGGATTAGAGGATCCTTTTGATTTGGCAAGCACATTTCTTACACCAACACTCTCAAGCACTGCACGCATAGCACCACCAGCCTTCACTCCTGTACCTTCAGAAGCAGGTTTGATAAATACTTTTGCACCACCGAATTTGGCAATCTGCTCATGAGGAATAGTACCATTAATTACCGGTACCCTGATAAGGTTCTTTTTTGCATCCTCGATACCTTTAGCAATGGCAGTTGTCACTTCACTTGCCTTACCCAGGCCATGTCCCACAATACCATCTTCATTACCGACAACCACAATAGCTGAGAAGCTGAATGTTCGTCCTCCTTTTGTAACCTTAGTAACCCTCTGGATACTTACCAGTCTGTCCTTCAGTTCAAGGTCGCTTGTTTTTACTTTTCTAATGCCTTCTACCATAGTATATTAAAATTTTAATCCGCCTTCGCGGGCAGCATCTGCCAATGATTTAACCCTTCCATGATACTTATAACCGCCTCTGTCAAAGACTACTTTTTCAATACCCTTTTCCTTACATTTTGAGGCGAGTAGTTTACCGACAAGCTTTGCCTGTTCAGTTTTTTTGATACCTGTTACTCCTGCAATTTCCTTCTCTTTTGAAGAAGCAGATAACAGTGTAATCCTCTTCTGGTCGTCAATAACCTGGGCATATATTTGCCTGTTGCTGCGAAAGACCGCAACTCTCGGAGTATCGGAAGTACCGCTTATCGTATTACGGATCCTTTTTCTGATCCTGGTTCTTTTTTCAAACTTTGTTAAAGCCATCTCATTAAACATTTACCAGATTAAACACTCGCAGATTTTCCTGCTTTTCTCCTGATATGCTCTCCGACAAATTTTATCCCTTTACCTTTATAAGGTTCTGGTGGACGGAGAGATCTGATTTTTGCGGCAATATGTCCTATAAGCTGTTTGTCAATACTTGACAGGGTAATTATAGGATTACTTCTTCTTTCAGTTTTTGTTTCAACTGTCACCTCTTTTGGAAGCTCAAAGATTATTTCATGTGAATAACCAAGGCTCAACTCGAGTTGTTGTCCTTTTGCTTCGGCACGGTAACCAACACCCACCAGTTCAAGCTCTTTTTTATATCCTTCTGAAACACCTGTCACCATGTTAGCAACAAGTGCCCTTGAAAGACCATGCATCGACTTATGGTCCTTTGAATCGGATGGTCTTGATATTATTATCTGGTTATCCTCCACCTCAACCTTCAGGTCTTTGTTGATTGCCTGACTTAACTCTCCCTGAGGTCCTTTCACACTTACCACATTGGTGTCACTTATATTTACGGTGACTCCTGCTGGCAGGTTTACAGGTAATTTTCCTATTCGTGACATTAAGTTTTCCTCCTTTTAATAAACATAACACAATACTTCACCGCCTATTTTTTCTTTCCTTGCCTCCTTGTCGGTCATTAGTCCTCTGGAAGTTGAGATTATTGCAATTCCAAGACCGTTAAGGACTCTTGGCATTTCGTCAACTCCTGCATAATGTCTGAGGCCGGGCCGGCTTGCCCTCTGTAATGCCTTAATGGCGGGTTTCTTGCTCTTCGGATTATATTTAAGAGCGATTTTAAGAATCCCCTGTCCATCATCACTATCAATAACCTTATAGCTGAGAATATAGCCTTTTTCAAAAAGTATTCTTGCAATCTCTTTTTTCAGATTGGATGCTGGTGTTTCGACCACTTTATGGCCGGCCATAATGGCATTTCTTATTCTGGTCAGCAAATCTGCAATTGGATCCGTCATATTACCTTGTTATATAGTTTAAATTCATTACAATATTACCAGCTGGCTTTTTTTATTCCCGGAATAAGTCCTGCAGAGGCCATTTCCCTGAAGGTTATTCTGCTTATACCGAATTGTCTCATATAGCCCCTCGTACGACCAGTTATTTTGCACCTGTTGCGTAATCTGTTAGGGTTGGAGTTCCTTGGTATACGGCTTAGTCCCACATAGTTACCTTCGGCTTTAAGTATAGCTCTTTTAGCAGCATATTTCTGTACCATGCGTGCACGTTTAACCTCCCGGGCCATCATTGATTCTTTCGCCATAATATCAGTTTTTAGATGTTTTAAACGGTAATCCGAAATTCTTAAGCAGAGCAAGTGCTTCTTCGTCTGTGTTTGCAGAGGTTACAAAAGTAACCTGCAGACCCATGATCTTGTTTATTTTATCAAGATCAATCTCCGGGAATATTATCTGCTCTGTTATTCCAAGGGTATAATTACCACGACCATCAAGTTTGGAGCTTATTCCTTTAAAGTCACGAATACGTGGTAAAGCAACACTTATTAACCTTTCAAGGAATTCATACATTCTTTCTTTCCTTAATGTTACCATTATACCTATCGGCATATTTTTTCTCAGTTTAAAATTTGAAATATCCTTTGATGAATAGGTAAGAACAGCCTTCTGTCCTGCAATATCAGTCAGCTCCTTAACTCCTGATTCGAGAAGTTTTTTATCGGCAATAGCCTGACCGACACCTTGATTAACGACAATTTTTTCAAGTCGCGGCACCTGCATCACGGATTTATATCCGAAATCCTTCATCAATGCAGGAACGATTTCCTCCTTATATTTTGATTTCAGTGTAGGTACGTACATTACTTGATCTCCTCTCCTGATTTTTTTGAATAACGCACTAATTTGTTTTTACTGTTAAGTCTTCTTCCAACACGGGAGGGTTTACCTGAGGTGGGATCTATGATCATAAGATTTGATATCTGTATCGGTGCCTCTTTTTTGATTATGCCACCCTGCGGGGCTTTTGAATGAGGTTTAGTGTGTCTTGACACCAGATTGACTCCTTCAACGATAGCCCTGTTCTTATCCCTGTCAATGTCGAGGACTCTTCCCTTCTGTCCTTTTGATTCACCGGTTATAACCAT
Organism: uncultured Rikenellaceae bacterium; assembly: GCA_964507015.1. Lineage (GTDB taxonomy): Bacteria > Bacteroidota > Bacteroidia > Bacteroidales > VadinHA17 > LD21. The sequence goes on from CAZDOM010000028.1 coordinate 8,633, forward strand.
AACCGTATCTCCCTTCTTGATATGTAATTTCTTTTGCATTGGTATATCTATATTTTACAACACTTCAGGTGCGAGTGATACTATTTTCATGTATTTATCTCTCAGTTCCCTGGCAACGGGGCCAAAGATACGGGTCCCTCTTACTTCATTCAGGTTATTAAGCAGTACCACAGCATTATCATCAAACCTTATATATGAGCCATCTGAACGGCGTATCTCCTTTTTTGTCCTTACAACGACGGCTTTGCTAACCGTACCTTTCTTTGCTTCACCTGAAGGAAGTGCTGATTTAACACTTACAATTATTGTGTCTCCGACAGTAGCATATCTCTTTTTACTACCTCCGAGCACTCTGATGCATAATACCTCTTTCGCTCCCGAGTTATCAGCAACTGTCAATCTGCTTTCCTGCTGTATCATAATTACTTGGCTCTTTCAATTACTTCTACTAGTCTCCAGGACTTATTTTTGCTCAGAGGCCTGGTCTCTGATATTTTTACAGTGTCTCCGACCTTGCATGTGTTCTCTTCATCGTGCACCATCAGTTTCCTTGTCTTATTTATGAACTTGCCATAAATAGGATGTTTTACTTTACGTTTTACTGCAACGATGATCGATTTGTCCATGCCGTCGCTGACAACAACCCCTATACGTTCTTTTCTTAATTTCCTTTCCATTGTTTTTACCGGGTTACTTAGATTTTTGTTCTGATTCTCTTATTCTTAATTCTGTAAGCAGGCGTGCTATTGTAGTTTTTGTCTGCTTAATCTTCTGAGGGTTGTCAAGCGGTGTGATCGCATGGTTCAGCTTCATACGGACCAGCATAGTCTGCTCGGTATCGATACGTTCGATAAGATCAGGTGTGCTAAGTTCCTTTATTTCTGAAGTTTTCATGTATATACTATTTATCTTATTACTCTGTGTAATCGTGTCTTACAATAAACTTTGTCGTTATTGGCAGTTTCTGTGCCCCGAGTCTGAGTGCTTCCCTGGCGACATCAAAGGGGACACCTTCAGCTTCCATCAAGATTCTTCCCGGAGTGACGGGTACAACAAATCCTTCAGGGGCGCCCTTCCCTTTTCCCATACGTACTTCCGCCGGCTTCTTTGTGATAGGCTTATCAGGGAAAATCCTTATCCAGAGCTGACCTTCACGTTTCATATGACGTGTCACTGCCTGTCGAGCTGCTTCAATTTGTCTCCCGGTAATCCAGCATTCTTCCAAAGCTTTAATACCAAATGACCCGAATGCCAGTTGATTGCCTCTCTGCGCATTGCCCTTCATTTTGCCTTTCTGAGCTCGTCTGTATTTGGACCTTTTGGGTTGTAACATTGCCTTACTGTATTATATTAATTAATTAATTAATTGTATTGTCCTATTTCTTTGCTTTCCTTTTAAGACCTTTACTCTTGGCATTCCTGGCTCCGATATTAGGGCTAAGATCTCTTTTACCGTAAACCTCTCCATTACATATCCAGGTTTTTATACCTATCAATCCCACCTTTGTATGTGCTTCTCCAAGTGCATAATCTATATCGGCACGGAATGTATGTAACGGGATCCTTCCCTCTTTATATGTCTCTGTCCTTGCCATTTCAGCACCTCCCAAACGTCCGGATATTACTACTTTTATGCCTTCGGCACCCATCCTCATTGTGGATGCTATTGCCATTTTTATTGCACGCCTGTAAGAGATCTTTCCTTCTACCTGTCTGGCTATGTTATTTGCCACAATACATGCATCAAGTTCGGGACGTTTTACTTCAAATATGTTAATTTGAACCTCTTTCTTGGTTATCTTCTTAAGTTCTTCTTTCAGCTTATCAACTTCCTGTCCTCCTTTTCCAATGATTATTCCCGGACGTGCAGTGTTTATTGTAACTGTTATTAACTTCAGAGTTCTCTCAATGACAATTTTTGAGATACTTGCCTTAGAAAGCCTGGCATTCAGGTATTCCCTGATCTTAGTATCTTCAATCAGTTTGCCGGAGAAGTCTTTTCCGCCATACCAGTTTGAATCCCAGCCTTTGATTATACCTAATCTGTTACCAATCGGATTTGCTTTTTGTCCCATATTTTAATTTGATGTTTTTTCAATTTCGTTATTTATACTATCAAGAATCAGAGTTACATGATTTGATCTTTTACGTATCCTGTAAGCTCTTCCCTGTGGTGCTGTATGAAGTCTTTTAAGTGTTCTGCCACCATCAACATGTACTGTTTTTACATACAGATTACTATCTTCGATCCTTACACCTTCATTCTTTGCCTGCCAGTTGGCAATAGCAGAGAGAAGCAGTTTTTCCAGCCTGCGTGATGCCTCCTGAGGACTGTATTTCAGGATATCAAGAGCTTTGTTAACATCCTTCCCGTTAATCAGATCAGTAACAAGCCTCATCTTCCTTGGTGATGTCGGGCAGTTTCTTAGTACTGCCTGGTATCTTGTACTGGAAGCCTCTTTTCTCTTTTCAGCTGAATTTCTTTTTCTCGCACCCATTATTATCTAAATTTTTCAATATTCACATTACAGATTACTTATTTCCGGAGTGCCCCCTGAATGTTCTTGTAGGTGCAAATTCTCCAAGCTTGTGACCCACCATATTCTCGGTAATGTATACAGGGATAAACTTATTGCCGTTATGTACTGCAATGGTATGTCCCACAAAGTCGGGAGATATAACCGATCTCCTTGACCAGGTTTTTATCACTGATTTCTTATTAGTCTCATTCATCTCAAGAACACGCTTCTCAAGCTTAAAATCAATAAAAGGTCCTTTTTTAATAGATCTGCTCATAATGAATCACTTATTTTTTCCTTCTTTCCAAAATATGCTTTTCAGAATATTTTTTCGAATTTCTTGTTTTATAACCTTTTGCGGGAATTCCCTTGCGTGATCTCGGGTGACCGCCTGATGCTCTTCCTTCACCACCTCCCATTGGATGATCGACCGGGTTCATTGCAACACCTCTTGTTCTTGGACGTCTGCCCTGCCAGCGGCTACGGCCTGCTTTACCTGATCTTTCAAGGTTATGGTCAGGATTCGAAACCGTACCTATTGTGGCACGACATGAGGTAAGAACCATTCTTGTTTCTCCTGAGGGAAGCTTAATCGTAGCATATTTACCTTCTCTTGCTGACAGTTGTGCATAGGTGCCAGCACTACGTGCCAGGGCTGCTCCTTTACCGGGTTTCAGCTCAATATTATGAATAATAGTACCGAGCGGAATATCGTTAAGAAACATAGTGTTCCCGATATCCGGTGTTGCATCTTTTCCCGACATAATTTTCTGACCTGCCTTAAGTCCAATCGGTGCAATAATATACCTCTTCTCTCCATCTTCATAAACAACAAGGGCTATTCTAGATGACCTGTTAGGATCATACTCAATAGCCTTTACCGTTGCATTAACGTCATCTTTATTCCTGAGGAAATCGATGACCCTATACATCCTTTTATGACCTCCTCCCATGTATCTCATAGTCCGCCTGCCGTTAACATTCCTTCCTCCACTCTTCTTCAGCGGTCTGAGGAGGGATTTCTCAGGCACAGTGCTGGTGATCGTCTCAAAAGCACTGATAACCTTGTTTCTCTGACCTGGTGTAACAGGTTTGATCTTTCTTACTGCCATCCTTATATTAAATATTGCTATAGAAATCTATTGTATTGCCTTCTGCAAGAGTAACAACAGCCTTTTTTGTGGCTATTGACTTTCCTTTAAGCTGTCCTGATTTTGTGAAACGGGTCTTTAGTTTTCCTCCGTAACGCATCGTATTAACCGAATCCACAGTAACACCATAAAGTTCTTCAATAGCTTTTTTTATCTGTAACTTGTTTGCACTTCTTGAAACAACAAAACCATAGCGATTAAATTTTTCGCCCTGGGCTGTCATTTTTTCTGTTACTATCGGCTTTAACAAAATATTCATCACTCAAAGTTTTCTAGTTTTCAAAAGTTGCCTGCAAAACGTCAATTGCGCTCTCCATAAACACCAAAGTTGTAGCCCTCATAATTTCGTATGTGTTTAATTCTGTGACCATTACAACATCCACCCCTTGCATATTTCGGGCTGACAAATATATATTTTTATTTTGTACCGGTAAAACAAAAAGCGATTTTTTATCTGTAATTTTCAGATTGTCACCTATTTTGATCATCCCCTTTGTTTTAGGCCCTTCCAATGAAAAATCCTCGAGGATAATTATACTATTTGATGAAGCTTTATAGGAGAGTGCTGATTTTCTTGCCAGTTGCTTAACTTTCTTGTTAAGTTTAAAACCATAATCTCTGGGGTTAGGACCGAATGTACGGCCGCCTCCTCTGAAAATCGGGTTCTTGATACTACCGGCACGTGCTGTTCCTGTACCTTTCTGTCTTTTTATTTTACGGGTACTTCCGATAACCTCGCTACGTTCTTTGGTTTTATGTGTACCCTGACGTTGATTTGCAAGGTACTGCTTAGTATCCAGGTAAATGGCATGATCATTAGGTTCAATGCCGAAGATAGAATCATTAAGTTTTACCTTCCTGCCGGTATCCTTACCATCTATTTTAAGAATTGCTAATTCCATTATTTTGTAATTATTACGTAACCACCTTTAGGACCAGGTACTGATCCTTTAACAATTAATATATTCTCCTCAGCCATAAGTTTGACAACCTCCATACTTATAGCCATTACCCTTTCCGAACCTGTATGTCCGGCCATTTTCATTCCGGGGAATACTCTTGAAGGAAATGATGACGCACCCAGGGAACCGGGAGCTCTGTTCCTGTTATGCTGGCCATGGGTACTACCTCCAACACCACTAAAACCATGTCTCTTTACCACACCCTGGAAGCCTTTACCTTTCGACCATCCAGTCACATCAACCCATGTATCAGGTCTGAAAAGTTCTGCTGTTAATACTTCTCCCACTTTAACCTGATCCTCAGCGAAACCGTTAAATTCCACTACTTTCCTCTTTGGTGTTGTGCCTGCCTTCTTATAATGGCCCATTTCAGCTTTTGTGGTATGTTTTTCCTTCTTGTCTTCAAAACCAAGCTGCACAGCAAAGTAACCGTCCTTTTCTACCGTTTTAATCTGTGTTACAACACATGGACCGGCCTGAAGCACTGTACAAGGAATATTCTTCCCGTCTTCATTAAAGAGGGAGGTCATTCCAACCTTTTTTCCAATTAATCCCTGCATTTCTGTTTATCTTTTCTGGTTTCACACTTTAATTTCCACTTCAACGCCACTGGGGAGCTCGAGTTTCATAAGAGCATCAATGGTTTTGGGTGTGGAGCTGTATATATCGAGCAGCCTTTTATATGAAGAAAGCTGGAATTGATCTCGAGCCTTCTTATTCACAAATGGTGAACGAAGAACTGTATAAATCTTTTTATGTGTTGGCAACGGAATTGGTCCACTTACAACAGCACCCGTAGATTTTACTGTTTTTACGATCTTCTCGGCTGATTTATCAACCAGGTTATGATCATAAGATTTCAGTTTAATACGTATTTTCTGACTCATATTAAAGAATTTTTCCTTTTGTAATTTCAACTATTCTGTTTGCTATTTCAGGAGGCACCTCTTCGAAATGAGAAAACTCCATTGTAGAGGTTGCTCTTCCTGATGTAAGGGTTCTGAGTACGGTAACATAGCCAAATTTTTCAGCCAGCGGCACTTTTGCCCTTATAACTCTTAAACCTGCCTTTGATTCCATTCCTTCCACCTTACCTCTTCGTCTGTTAAAATCGCTGATCACATCACCGACATATACCTCGGGAGTGACTACCTCCGTTGACATAATTGGTTCGAGCAGAACCGGATTACATTTCCCGGCAACACGCCTGAAAGCTTGTTTTGCAGCAATCTCAAAAGACAGTGAATCAGAATCAACAGGATGATATGATCCATCTTTCAAAATAACTTTAAGGTTTTCCATGGGAAATCCTGCAAGTGGGCCATTTGACATGGCTTCGATAAATCCTTTTTCTATTGAAGGAATAAACTCCTTCGGTATATTTCCGCCCTTTATATTATTAATAAATTCAAGACCCCTTATTCCATCCTCAGCAGGCATAAGTTCCACCAAAATATCTGCGAATTTTCCTCTCCCTCCGGTCTGCTTCCTGAATACTTCCCTGAATTCCATTGAAGAAGTAAGGGCCTCCTTGTATGCAACCTGAGGTGGACCCTGATTACATACTACATTAAATTCTCTCTTAAGACGATCTATTAATATCTCGAGGTGAAGTTCTCCCATTCCATGAATTATTGTCTGACCGCTGTCGGGGTCAATTTTTACCTGGAAAGTAGGATCTTCTTCAGCTAATTTATTTAATGCCAGCGATAGTTTTTCAACATCTGCCTGTGTCTTTGGTTCAATAGCTATACCTATTACCGGTTCCGGGAAATCCATGGATTCAAGCAGAATGGGTTTATGTATTGCACACAATGTATCACCTGTTTTAAGATCCTTAAATCCCACCCCCGCACAAATATCACCTGCTGAAACATTTTCCACCGGTTTTTGCTTATTAGCATGCATCTGGTAAAGGCGGTTTATTCTTTCTCTCTTCCCGGTTCTGATATTAAGAACAGTATCACCTGAACGAAGGACACCTGAATATATTCTCAGGAAGACCAGTCTTCCCACAAATGGGTCAGTAGCTATTTTAAATACAAGAGCCGCCAATGGTTCTTCATTATCCGGCTCTCTTTTTATTTCTTCATTAGACCGGGGGTCTATTCCTTTTACAGCGCCGACTTCAATTGGTGAAGGAAGGAATGCAGCCACGGCATTCAGGAGTAATTGAATACCCTTATTCTTAAAAGCTGCTCCGCATATCACCGGTACTAATACTCCTGAAATAGTTGATTTCCTCAATGCTGCCAGAACCTCTTCCGACGATATTGATTCATGATCTTCAATGAATCTTTCCAGGAGTGTATCATCAACCTCAGCAAGAGCTTCAATAAGTTTCCCACGCCATTCTTCTGCCTCATCAACAAGCTCTGCCGGGATATCCTGGATATTGTACCTTGTTCCAAGGTGTGCATCGTCAACATACATATATGCTTTCATACCAACAAGGTCGACAACCCCGCAAAAATCTTCCTCTGATCCCACCGGTATTTGTATAGGTATCGGATGTGATCCCAGTCTTGTCTTCAATTGTTGTACAACACCGAAGAAATCGGCACCTGCCCGGTCCATTTTATTTATAAAGGCTATTCTTGGTACATGGTATTTGTCAGCCTGCCTCCATACTGTTTCCGACTGAGGTTCAACACCCCCTACTGCACAAAAAACGGCCACTGCGCCATCAAGAACCCTCAGTGACCTTTCCACTTCAACAGTAAAGTCCACATGACCCGGAGTATCAATAATATTGATCTTATATTCCTTATCCTCATACTTCCAGAAAGTAGTTGTTGCAGCAGAGGTGATTGTAATACCTCTTTCCTGTTCCTGGATCATCCAGTCCATCTGGGCATTCCCGTTATGAACCTCACCCATCCTGTGTGTACGACCGGTATAGAACAGAATACGTTCTGTTGTAGTGGTCTTACCAGCATCAATGTGAGCCATGATTCCGATGTTCCTGGTATATTTAAGATTCTGATCCATTTACCTTCTGCTGCTGATATCAATTAAAACCTGAAATGGGCAAAAGCTTTATTTGCTTCAGCCATCCTGTGTGTATCTTCTTTCCTTTTATAAGCACCGCCTTCAAGTTTATAAGCAGCCATTAGTTCTGCTGCAAGACGTTCGGCCATAGAGTGGCCGGTTCTTTTACGTGCAAAGAATATCATATTCTTCATGCTTATACTTACTTTGCGGTCGGTACGTATCTCCATTGGAACCTGGAAGGTTGCACCTCCCACACGACGGGCTTTTACTTCAACCTGAGGTGTAACATTATCAAGAGCCTGCTTGAAAATTTCAAGAGGAGTTTTCCCTTCATCCTTGAATTTATCACCGACTATTTGAAGCGAGTCATAAAAAATCTGATAAGCAAGGTTCTTTTTACCATTATACATAAGATTGTTAACAAACCTCGTTACATACGGATCATTATATTTCGGATCCGGTAACAGAATCTTCTTCTTTGGTTTTGCTTTTCTCATATCTTATCTCTTTAATATTACTTCTTTGGCCTTTTTGCACCATATTTTGATCTTCTTTGAGTACGGCCATCTACTCCTGATGTGTCGAGTGCACCACGAACAAGGTGATATCGAACACCCGGAAGGTCTTTCACCCTGCCACCCCTGATAAGTACAATTGAGTGTTCCTGCAGATTGTGACCTTCACCCGGGATATAAGCGTTTACCTCTTTCTGGTTTGTAAGTCTTACCCTGGCTACTTTCCTCATAGCTGAATTTGGTTTCTTGGGGGTTGTTGTATAAACACGAACACAAACCCCTCTTCTCTGAGGACATGAATCCAGAGCAGGAGCCTTACTTTTATCTACCAGTTTTTTCCTGCCTTTTCTTACTAATTGCTGAATTGTCGGCATATTTACAGTTATTTAATTATAATTTTTTCCAAAAAAAAATGGTCTGCAAAGGTACTGATTAAATTTATTTTTCAATATACAAGTCTGAAAAAAATTCCAAACCGAATACTCCTGTAGTTCTTTAATGCCTGAAACCACAGTAAATCAGGCTAAAACTCATTCTGAAACTAACTTTATTCGTAAGTCATGAACAGGTTACTTCCCGATTTTTCCTGAAGAAAAGGTTTTGTAAACTTACATTCGAAAGAAAAACCGGTACTCCTGAGTTTCAAAAAACTGGTGCAAAGAAAAGAAAAAAAATTTTAATATGCTATCTCCCTGGAACAGTTTTTAAAAATTTATTATTTTTGTCCGCGCTTTACCGGAAGAATCACAACATAATATTATAATCAGACAGTTATGAAAACATACCAGATTGACCAGATAAAGAACATTGCTCTGCTGGGAAACTCAGGATCAGGAAAAACAACCCTGGCCGAAGCTATGCTCTTTAATGGAGGGATTATAGAAAGAAGAGGTACAATTGATGGTAAAAATACAGTTTCCGATTATCGTCCTATCGAACATGAAAACGGAAATTCAATCTATTCAACCGTCCTTTATACTGAATACCAGAATAAAAAAATAAATATCCTTGACACACCCGGTCTGGATGATTTCAGTGGTGGAGTCATTTCATCACTATATGCTGTCGATACGGCAGTGATGTTAATAAATGTTCAGAATGGTGTGGAGGTAGGTACAGAAATCCATTTTCGTCATGCCGAGAAAGCAAACAAACCGATGATAATGGCCGTTAACGGACTGGATCATGAGAAAACCAATTTCGATAAGTCATACGAGATGATGAAGGATTGGTTTGGAAATAGTGTAACACTTATTCAGTTTCCCGTTAACGAAGGCGTTGGTTTTGATTCTGTTATCGATATTCTCAAAATGAAAATGCTTACCTATCCGAAAGAGGGAGGTGCCGCGAAAGTTAGTGATATACCTGATGAACATAAGGAAAAAGCAAATGAATTGCACAGTGCTCTCATTGAAAAGGCAGCTGAAAGTGACGAAGCTCTTATGGAGCTCTTTTTCTCAAATGATACTCTTACTGAAGAAGAAATAAGGAAAGGAATTGCAAAAGGAATTGCCTCAAGAGGTATGTTCCCGGTTTTTTGTGTTTCTTCAAAAAACAATACAGGTATTGACAGGCTGCTCGAATTCATTGTAAACGAAGCACCATCAATTACAGATATGCCAGCTTCCAAAAATAACAAAGGGGAAGAGGTAAAACCTAATCCGGCTGGTCCGGCTTCTGTTTTTGTCTTTAAATCTTCAATTGAGGAACATATAGGAGAGATAAATTATTTCAGGATTTATTCAGGTAAAATCACTGAAAACTTTGACATTGTTAATAGCAACAACGGGACTAAAGAGAGGCTCTCACAATTATATGTATGTGCAGGGAAAAACAGGACAAAGGTTCCTGAATTACATACAGGAGATATCGGTGCATTCGTAAAGCTTAAAAATACACGGATGGGTCATACTCTTAATGCTCCTGGCAATAACTGGAAGTATGAGGGAGTAGTATTCCCTGAACCCAAATACCGCACTGCAATAAAGGCTGTGAGTGAAAGTGATGATGAAAAGCTGGGTGAAGCACTAAATAAGATACATCTCGAAGATCCGACAATACTGATTGAGTACTCAAAGGAACTTAAACAGATTATTGTACATGGTCAGGGAGAATACCATCTTAATATTATGAAGTGGCATCTGGATAATATCTATAAAATACCTGCCAATTTTTATGCGCCGAAGATACCTTACCGTGAGACAATTACGAAGGCGGCACAGTCTGATTACCGTCATAAGAAACAATCGGGAGGTGCCGGACAATTCGGAGAAGTTCATATGATCATAGAGCCTTATGAAGAAGGATCAAAACCATTGACAATGCAAAAGATAGGTGGTAAGGAGTTCAAACTATCAATAAGGGATACTGAAGAGATCAACCTCAGCTGGGGGGGGAAACTTGTTTATGTTAATAGTATTGTAGGAGGTTCGATAGATGCAAGGTTCATGCCAGCCATACTAAAAGGAATAATGGAAAAAATGGAAGTTGGACCGCTGACCGGTTCCTATGCCCGTGATATCAGGGTATATGTATATGATGGTAAGATGCACCCGGTTGATTCCAATGAGATATCATTCCGCCTTGCCGGCCGTAATGCATTCAGTATGGCATTTAAAAATGCAAATCCCAGGATTCTTGAACCTGTTTACGATGTTGAGATAACAGTTCCTTCCGATCGTATGGGTGATGTGATAAGTGACCTTCAGGGTCGCAGGGGAATGGTCCTGGGGATGTCAAGTGAAAAGAGGTTTGAGATTATTAAAGCAAAGGTTCCACTCGCTGAAATGAATAAATATTCCACTGCATTGAGTTCAATTACAGGTGGAAGAGCTTTCTATACTATGAAATTTGCTGAATATGTCCAGGTACCGGGTGAAGTACAGGAAGCAGTGATTAAAGCATATACAGAAGAAGAAGAGGAAGAATAGGAATAGGAATAATAACAGTAGTAAGGGCGTTGCAAGCAACGCCCTTACTGTTTAATTCACACCGCCTTCAGAATATCCCACACAAATGCCCTGATTCCAACCTCTTCATTAATGCCGTCAATCCTCTTCACCTTATCAAGGATAGTATCAACGAGGTCATCATCAACAACAGTAAGGAGGCTTTTATTGATCTCAGGCCAGGCATGAGTGCCAAGGTGGGGAACACCGGTGTTACTTCCACGTCCCTGGACATTTTCCCAAAGTGTATATCCTTTAATACCAAGCTTATCCAAAAGATATTCAATTCTCTCGGTATGAGCCTGGTTATATATTATCATTACTGCTTTCATAATTTCTTTTTTGTACGATTAAAATCTTATTTATTATCCCCGTTATCATTCATGAAATCAAAACTGGAATAAAGAGCAAGGTTTTTATTTCTTTCTCCATGTTTTGAAAATATTGCATAAACAACAGGTACGATGATCAGGGTAACAAATGTCGAGAATATCAAGCCACCGATAACTGCAACACCCATTGGACTCCATAGTTCTGATCCTGATCCTGTACTCATGGCAAGTGGCAGCATTCCAAGAATAGTAGTGGCTGAGGTCATGATAACCGGTCTGAGCCTCGATCTTCCTGAGATTGAAATTGCTTCATAAAGCTCGTTGCCTCTCTCCCTCATAAGATTAATGAAGTCAACAAGCACAATAGCATTCTTTACAACTATCCCTATCAACATGACTGCTCCGATACCGGATATTACACTAAGTGTTGTATGTGTAACGAACAGAGCCAGTGCTACACCTGAAAATGCAAAAGGAATAGAAAACATTATTATAAATGGCATTTTCAGTGATTCAAACTGCGATGCCATAATAAGGTAAACAAGTATGAGGCTTATAATAATCAGGGATGCAATATCCATAAATGATTCCATCTGTTCTTCAATAGCACCCGATATCTGTACCATTACACCTGAAGGAACTTCTGTTTTATCAATAGCTTTCTGTACATCCACCTGGAGTTCTGTTAATGATCTCTTATAGGGTGTAAAAGAGACATTTACTATCCTTTCTCTCCGTTTCCTCTGAATGCTTGGCGGTGACCAGAACTCCTTGATCTCTGCAATCTCGCCAAGTCTGATTATATTACCCATTGGATTTGTTATTCCAATGTTTTCAATATCAGTAAGAGTACTTCTTGCACTCTCTTTAAACCTTACTACAACATCATACTCATCACCTGACACACGAAGCCGCGTAGCTGTCATACCTTCAACCCTGTTCTTAACAGCTGATGCAACCATTGCTGTATTAAGTCCGCTGGTTATCATTTTATTCTGATCAAGAATAATCTGAAGCTCAGGTTTTGATTTATCACGGCTGATAGTAACATCTTTTGCTCCCTCTATATTCCTGATCTTTGCTGCCAGCTCTTCGGCTACGATATTTGTTTGAGAAATATCATAACCGTATACTTCAACATCAATAGTATTGGAACCAAAAGATCCCATACCTTGAGAAGTGCTGACCGAATAATCCACAATTTCAGGAAATTGCGCAAAATCAATTCGCATCTCCTCAGCAATTGTCATCACGTCTTTCTCTCTCTCTTCAATTGGCACAAGGCGCATTGAATATGTTATTACATGTGTGCCACCGGCACCAAATAATGATGAGAATCCAGCCTGGTCATCTGTGCCTGTTGATGATGAAACAATATTTACTTCAGGATATTTTTCACTGATTAGTTTATCAATTTTATCTGTTGTTTTTATGGTCTCATCAACTCTTGTTCCGGTCTGAAGTTCAATAGTGGCTGTAATTCTTGACTGGTCAGCTTCAGGAAAAAACTCCGTATCAACCACAGCGAAGAGACTCATTGAGGCTATAAAAATTACTAATGCAATGATAGATACGACTGTCTTATGATGGAGAGCCCAGCGAAGGGTTTTTTCATAAAAATGGTCGAACCAGTCAAGTGCTTTTCTTATACTCCCGTCGTAGGTCCAGAAAGGCGCATCCTTCCTTATAGGATACCATTTAAGCAAGAGTGCACTCATTGTTGGAGTAAGGGTTATTGCAGCGAATACTGATGTTATAATAGTAATTGACACCAGCATACCAAGCTGTCTGAAAAGTACCCCGGTAAGACCCTTTACAAATGTAAGAGGGAAGAAAACTGCCACAACCGTTAATGTTGTAACAATAACTGCCAGCCAAACCTCATTTGTAGCGTATATTGCCGCCTCCCGGGGACGGCTGCCTCTTTCGACATGTTTTGTGATATTTTCAAGTACCACTATCGCATCATCCACCACCATTCCAATTGCAATTGAAAGGGATGTAAGTGAGATGATATTAATTGACTCTCCTGTAACAAAAAGATATATAAAGGCTACAACCAGTGAAATCGGTATTGTTACAATAATAATAATCGTAGCCCTCCAGCGACCCAGAAAGAATAGCACTACCAGTATCACAAAAATTGCAGCATAAAGGAGTGTATGAGTAAGGTTACTGATTGAGTCCTTTATAAATGTTGCACTATCAAACAGTTTTTCTACCTTGACATCTGCCGGCAGCTCTTTTTTAAGGGTTTCAAGAGTCTTTTCAATCTCCCTCGTTACCTTAACTGTATTGCCCCCTGATTGTTTCTGGACATACATTGTCATTCCCTGGCGGCCATTTATTCTTGTATCAAGTTTTGTTTCACGTATAGTGTCACGCACTTCTGCAACATCTTTCAGGTATACATTGTTACCACTGTAACTACTGATAACAATATTTTTAATAACATCACTTTCAGGGAATTCACCCTGGATCCTGAGAGGATAATCATTCTGGCCCATTTCAATATAACCGGCAGGCATATTCATGTTTTCTGCCCTTAACATATTACCGATCTGTTCTATAGTAAGGTTATAAGCCTCCATTTTCCGCGGGTCAACGTCAATATAGACTTTACGTCCCGGAACACCGGCCAGGCTAACTGAACCGACACCTTCAATCCTGTTGAGAGGATTCACAATTTTTTCATCAAGTATTTTTTCAAGCCCCCTGTAACTATCATCTGCTGTTATAGCATAGAATACGATGGGCATCATACTTGAATTGAATTTCATTATCGTCGGTTTTTCACTGTCTTCAGGCAGGTAATTCTCTATAAAGCTAAGGTTGCTTCGTATATCATTGGAGGCCTCATCGAGATTTGTGCCATATTCAAAATTCATAAAGATCACAGACAGACCATCACTGGATGTGGAGGTCATCTCTTTAAGATTACTCACTGAATTGAGCATATCTTCAATAGGCCTTGTCACATTGGATTCAATATCAGATGCACTTGCCCCCGGATAAGTTGTTACCACACCGATGAATGGAAGTTCCATTTCGGGGTAAAGATCTATAGGAAGCTGTGTCAGTGAATAGAGACCTATAACAATCAGTGCAACAAAGATCAAAATTGTTGTTACGGGCCTCTTTACGGAAGTACTGTATATACTCATTTTATCAAGTTATTTTCTGAAATTATTCTACAATTTTTATTGTATCATTATTGAGAAGTCGGGATTGCCCTTCCGTTACTATTTTAGTTCCCTGCTTAAGATTTTCTGAGATAATTTCAAGTTTATCATCGAACCTTTTCCCTATTAACACCTCAACCCGTATTGCAACTCCCTGCTTTTCAGTGTATACATATCTGATATTAGTGCCTTCCTGTAACAGGACTGTACTGGCAGGAACAACAAATGTCTCTACTTCACCAAGGTCCATTGAGACTCTAACAAACATACCGGGTTTAAGAAAATTGTCTTTGTTGGGAAGTTCAACTTCAGCAACAAAAGATCTGGTAGCTGAGTTAATTGTCGGTGCAATTCGGAATACTTTCCCTTTAAATAATTCATTATCATAAACATCTGCAGTAATTTCTGCCTTCATGCCATTTTTAATCAGTGGATAATATTGTTCCGAAATTGCAACATTTATTTTTAACGGATCTACCTGCATAATGGTTACTATGGCTGCCTTCCCCGATAATGAAGTCGGCGCACCTGAGTACATTTCTCCGTTCTCAAAGTATTTTCCTGTTACTATACCTGGGAATGGTGCCTTTATAAGGGTATTTTTCTCCATGAAATTCACATTTGTCTTCAGAACATCATACTGAGTTTTAGTCTGGTCATATGTCTGCTGTTTTACACTTCCTGTCTTGAGAAGAGTATCAAGCCTGTCAAGGTCTTTTTCAAGACTTGCAAGCTGAAGCTGTAACTGGTAAAGTTGTGTCCTGTCCATCAGGAAAAGATTATCACCTTTTTTTACTTTGTCTCCTGCTTCAACATATATTTTTTCAATCCTCCCCGGAGAAGAGGGTGCCATATTTACTTCCTCGTATGGAAGAATTGTAGCTGTATAGTCAATTGTTCTGGCAATTTTTGTTTTTTCCAGGGTTATGACCTTAACGGGAATTGCAGATTTTTCAGTTGATCCTTTATCCTGAGCTGCAGATTTATCAGTAACTGATTTACATCCTGCCATCAGGATAATACTGAAAATAATTACCGGGATTGTTCTAAAGTATTTCATTATTTATTATTTAATTGATTTCTTACTATTGATTACATATTATTTAAAAGTTTATCTAGGGACAGTTTTGTCTGAAGAAGGTTCATAAGGGCTGACACGTAATTGTTCTCTGCCTGAAGAAACTGGCTGTTAGCCTGTGTTAAATCAAGGCTGGAAGCCATACCCTGCTTGAATTTATTTTTGGTACTGTTAAAAACCCTTTCTGATACTTCCACATTCTCCATCTGGCTTTTATACTGCATATTAGCATTTATCAGGTTATAACGGAGTTGTTTTTCCTGAATCAGAAGCTGGTCTTCAACCATTTCCCTGGTATTTCTTACTTTTTCAAGATTGAACTGAGCCTTTTTTATTTTTGCATATCGTTGCCCGCTGGCAATTATAGGCAGCGAAAGTTGAAGACCGGTAACTGAATTCTGGAACCACCGCAGGTCTGATAACTTGTCACCCATACCATTTGTTCCATAATTATAGTAGCCTGAAATTGTCGGAAGAATAGCAGCTTTTTGTGATTTAAGAGCAAGTTCTGACATTTGTTCCTGTCCAACAATCATCCTGTAGTTAATATTCTGAGTATGGTCAAAATCCCGGGACAGCAGTGCTTCAACATTCACCTGTTCTATAAGGTTGTCAAGTGTTTCTGCAAGAATAATTTTTGTATCAGTCTTAACACCCAGCTGAAACCGGAGAAGGTTATAATTGAGCTCAATAGTACGCTCGAGTGAGCTTTTGGAGTTCTCAACCATTCTGACATTTGAAGTCATCTGATCAACATCAGTTTCTTCAGCCATCCCTGCTGAGTACATCGCCTTAGTCGACATAAGGGTCTCATTCAGATTCCCAATATTCTGTTCCAGAATCTGAAGTGATTTTTCCGACACCAGTATCAGATAGTATGCGGATGCTATTGATTCCTTCGTATCAAGCTCTGATTTTTCAAGATTATCCTCGCTAAGTTTCTTCGCAAGCTTCGTTGTTTCTATTCCTATATATAAAGGTGCATTGAAGAGTAAAAGAGAAGCCTGAACAGATGCACTTGAATTAAACTGTGATCCGAAAGTAATAGGTACTTTTTCACCCGGCTGGCCAAAGAATTCTCCGGGAAGCAGTGTTGTCATAAGTTTAAGGTTGTCTGCTATAGATCCTGAAGCATTTACCTGTGGCAAAGCTGCTGATATAGTTTCCCAGAGAGCCGCCCTTGAAGCCATGACATCCGCTTTTGCTGCCATCACCATCTTGTTGTTTAACAAGGCATAATCCTGGGCCTCCCTGAGAGTGAGTTTCAATTCCATATTGTTTTCCTGAGCCATCAGTGATGAACCGGAAATCAATATGAATAAAGCTGTGGTAATTAAAATCGTATTTTTCATTTAACTATAAATCCTCTACTGTTTTATTTTAAATAATATTTTATTTCTGTTATTGTTGATCATAAAAGTTTATCAAATCAAGACCTTTTTGTGTCGATATACCCCTTAGATAATTAATATAAAAATCCCTGATTACCTTTTCGTTGGTAAAATCTTCTGCTGAAAGAGCATCATTATCATTTGTCATTTTTATTACCTCCTTTAAACATTTATCAGTGATCTCTATATCAATATTTTCGCGAAAAATCTGCTGAGCTATACCTATTTTTATTATTTCTTTATTATCCTTATAATATGGAAGCTCTCCGCTTTCCTTTAGTTTCTTAACTATATCATTATGATATCTTTTCATGTCTAATTTAAAAGCGGGACTCATATTCCTTAAATGTTCAGTCATAATATCAAGTATCTTAAAAATAGCTTCGATAACATTTTCTGATTCATCCATCACCTTGTTTATCATGCCCTTCTGCATTTCAGTCATCCACATAAGTACACCCTTAAGAAGCTCATCCTTATCATGAAATAATTCATATAATGTCCTTTTCGAAATGCCCATCTGATTTGCAAGCATATCCATAGTCACCGTACGTATTCCATAAGTACGGAACATTACTGCGGCTTCCTCAATTATTCTTTGCCTGTTATCCATGATAATAAATAAAACACGGCGAAAATATAAAAACTTTTTTAGTTTTCAAAGTTTTCATAGATAAATTACTGTAACTTTAGGAGAAAAGAGCGAAATTTACCGGTGAATAACATACCCCCCTACCCCCTGAACGGGGGTTAAAACCCTAAACCAAAAACCATTGGAATGGGTTAATAGCCCCCCTTCAGGGGGGTTGGGGGGCATCAGAACAGACGTTTAATTATTAAGAATGTATTATGAATTTAAAAATCATTTACCAGGTTGATGCCTTTACAGCTGAACCATTCAAAGGGAATCCTGCCGGAGTATGCATTCTTCAGAAAGATGTTTCAAAGAGATGGATGCAAAATATGGCTGCTGAGATGAATCTATCGGAGACTGCATTTATTATGAAGTCAGGTAATAAGTTTAAGATCAGGTATTTTTCTCCTGAATCAGAAGTACCGTTATGTGGCCATGCGACGCTTGCATCAGCACATATATTATTTCAGTCAGGAATGGTCAGTAAAGATAAAACCATAACATTCTCATCTGGTGTTGGAGATCTATATGTAATAAAATCAGGGAACTGGATTATTATGAATTTCCCTGTATACACAATCGAACCAATGGAGGTTCCACCATCGGCCGCAAAGCTGATAGGTATAAAACCGGTTGAGCTTTACCGTACCAGTCATGGATGGACCCTGGCATTACTTCATAATGAGGATGATGTCCGTAATCTCAAACCCGATTTTAACATGATGAAAGATTCACCCTTTGGTGATCTGATAGTAACAGCTCCATCAGAGGATACTAACTTCGATTTCTGTGTCCGCTGTTTTGCACCAGCCCTGGGAATAGATGAAGATCCGGTAACCGGATCAGCACATTGTGTCCTAACACCATACTGGCATAAGAAAACAGGACGTGAAGAATTTGTTTCACGCCAGGTTTCAAAAAGAAGCGGTATTTTAAAAGTAGCACTGAAAGGAGACAGGGTTGAAATTGCAGGTCATGCCAAGACCGTTTTTAAGGCGGAATTATATGTATGATGAACGACTCAATGGCTCAACGGCATAACGGTTTAAAGGTGTGATGATACAAACAAATTTTTTTTCTTTTAAAAAATACAGATATGAATTATGATCCTGAAATAAGACTTGCAGAGCTTAAGCTTGAATTACCTCCTGCTCCAAAACCGGCAGGAGTTTACAAACCTGTTCTTGTAGTTGATAATTTATTATACGTGTCCGGACAGGGCCCTTTAAATAATGATGGCTCTCTTATAAAGGGAAGGCTCGGTGATAACCTTACTACCGGGGAAGGTAAACTTGCGGCCCGGCAGGTTGGCCTTGCAATGCTTTCAACAATTAAGACACATTTTGGAGACCTCAGGAAGATAAAGCGCCTGGTTAAGACTTTTGGCATGGTAAATAGTACAACGGAGTTTGACCAGCATCCTGCTGTTATAAACGGATTCAGTGAACTTATGGCAGATATATTCGGACAAGAGAATGGAATAGGTGTCAGAAGTGCAGTTGGTATGATCCTTCCTTCAGGTATAGCTGTTGAAATAGAGGCTGTTTTTGAAATACACAAATAGATGACCAAAGGAAAGAACCATCACACATCATGGTATATTATTGAAAATGAGGATGATGTCTTATCTCCTTCCCTTCTTATTTACCCCGACAGGATTGAAGAGAACATTCTAAAGATGATTTCGATTGCCGGAGCTGCTGATCGGCTGAGACCCCATGTGAAAACACATAAAATACCGGAAATCATCAAACTTCAGTTAAAACATGGTATTGGTAAGTTCAAATGTGCTACTATAGCCGAGGCTGAAATGGTTGCCATGTGCGGTGCTGCGGATATCCTGATGGCCTTTCAGCCGGCAGGACCTAACATAGAGAGATTTTTCAATCTGAAACGTTCTTTCCCTGATATTAGAATCTCATGCATTGCTGATTCAGAAGAGATAATAAAGAAACTATCACTGATTGCGGTTTCAGGTAAAATGGAAACCGAAATTTATCTCGACATCAATAATGGAATGAACCGGACAGGTATTACTCCCGGAGAGGGAGCCTTTGAACTGGTAAAACTTATCGATGACCTGCCAATGCTAAAATTTGGAGGACTTCATGTTTATGACGGACATATTGAAGAACCTGATTATCTTTTACGTAAGAAAAAATGTGATGAATCATTTTTACCTGTTACCGAACTCATTCGGATTCTCGAAAAAGCCGGTAAAAAATCAGTGAAGATCATTGCAGGAGGAACACCAACATTTCCAATACATTTACAACGTGAAAATGTAGAGACAAGTCCTGGGACAACTTTGCTCTGGGATTATCGCAGCAGCAGTATTTTCAACGATATGAACTTTTTACATGCAGGCATACTATTCACACGTGTTATAAGCAAACCTTCCAAGAACATCATTTGTCTTGATCTTGGACATAAGGCAATTGCCTCTGAAATGCCTCAACCCAGGGCTTTCTTCCCTGATGCAGGCGATTTCAAAATAATAAACCATAATGAGGAACACATGGTGATCAAAACTGAAAAGGCCGGGAGAATGAATATTGGAGATGTTGTTTATGCTGTTCCCTGGCATATATGTCCGACTGTCGACAGGTTCGATATGGTTACTGTTGTTATGAACGGAAAAGCAACTGGCCAGTGGAAAGTTGAAGCCAGAAAAAGAATCATTACAATTTGAATATTTACCTGTAGAGATAAAGAACCCCCCTGTACTCCTTTCCGTTATAATTCACATCATCCCATCCCAGGGCACGGATAATATAAAAATAGACTCCCGGTTTTGCCTTCACCGAACTATTGTTGATATTACCATCCCAGCCCGTCCAGTTTTTGAGTATCTCTCCCTCGCCGCTGAATGCATATACCTTCAATCCTGATCTGCTGAAGATCTCAACACTCAAATACCTGAGTGATTTGGAATCAACCATAAACATGTCGTTATAGGGATCACCGTCAGGAGTAAAAACATTTGGTATTGCCAGCGAGGAAGGTTCAACCTTAATTACTTCAGATCTGAGAGAATCTTTACAATGAAGCACACTTTCAATTTTCAGCAAAACAGTATATTCACCCGGTTTATAATAAATATGCGGTTCGGGATTTTGCAGATCAGAATAGGTACTGTCTCCAAAGTCCCAACTGTAAATATATCCCCGTATTGACTGGTCTGTGAAGGTAACTTCGAGAGGAGCTTCACCCTCCGCTGGCTCAAAAATAAAATCGGCATTTACATGGATCGATTCATAAAAAAAAGATGAATCGCTGCTGCATGCCAGGGAGTTAACGGTTAGCGTGTATGTTAAATCCTCAAGGG
>CAZDOM010000029.1:0-26788 GCA_964507015.1 uncultured Rikenellaceae bacterium
CTGATTGACGGATGCCAGTCGAAAGTATGGCTTTATCCGGAATTTATTGATAAAAAGATAGTGTTCTCTGCCGACAGCGATGCAATAATAACAAGAGGTATTGTTGCACTCCTGATCAAAGTATTGTCTGACAGGACGCCTGATGAAATAATCTCAGCAGATCTCTATTTTATTGACAGTATCGGATTGAGGCAGAACCTTTCGCCAACAAGGTCGAACGGCCTGCTCTCAATGATAAGGCAGATGAAACTGTATGCAATGGCATATAAGGCAAAAGGTAACAATTTAAATTCCCCTCCCGGGAGATCGAAGCGATAACGAAGATTCCGCGTCAGCGGAAGCCGGCTCAGCTAAAGCGGAGGGATAGACGTGGGTATTCATTAAAAGGAACAATTTATGGCTTCTTCTGAAAAACTTGAGATAGAAACCAGGATTATAGAGGTACTTAAAAACATTTTTGATCCCGAGATGCCTGTCAATATTTACGATCTTGGCCTGATATATAATTTAGAGATTGATGAAGATAACGTAGCACATGTTCTTATGACATTAACGGCACCCAACTGTCCTATTGCAGATCAGCTACTGGGGGAGGTTAAAAAAAGAGTGGCATCTGTTGAGGGAGTCAGGGAGTGTGATCTGAAACTTACATTCGACCCACCATGGGATGAAAACATGCTAAGTGATGAGGCAAAACTTGACCTTGGATTTCTCTAGGAAAAATCAATGAAAAGAGTAAATGAGAATAATCTGTCTGCTCTTATAAAAGCAAAAGCTATTGAGCTTGGCTTTGATATCTGTGGTATTGCCAGGGCTTATCCTCTCGAGGAAAGCGAACATGTGTTAAGAAACTGGCTTGAGGCCGGCATGAACGATAAAATGAGTTATCTGGAAAGAGATCCGGAGAAAAGATTCAATCCGGAACTTGTGTTTCAGGATGTAAAGTCACTGGTTGTAACTGGGATAAGCTATTATTCAGAAATTAAACAGAGAGAGACAGACGTTCCAATCCTTTCAAGATATACTTACGGTACAGATTATCACAAAGTAATTGTTCCGAAACTGGAATCATTGCTGGAATTTGTAAGGGTAAAAGAGCCTGGTACAAAGGGGAAAGCATTTTCAGATACAGGATATTTTCACGAAAAATCATGGATCAGGGAGGCAGGGCTTGGCTGGCAAGGCCGCCATTCAATAATGATCAATAAAGAGATCGGTTCCTGCTTTTTCATAGGGATACTTATGCTGAGTGCGGAGCTGGATTATGATGAACCTTTCAAACAAGATTATTGTGGTAATTGCAGATTATGCATTGATTCATGTCCCACAGGTGCAATCAATAAAAACAAAACCATTGATGCCAGGAAATGCATTTCGAACCTGACTATCGAAAACCGGGGACCAATACCTGAAGAGATAGTTCCCCATCTTGGTGGAAGAGTATATGGGTGTGACAGATGCCAGGAGGTTTGTCCATGGAACAAGAACCTTAAACCCAATACTCATCAGGAATTTCAAATTGATGAAAGGATTGCACGAATGAACCATGAGGACTGGGAATCCCTTACCGAAGAGCAGTTTCATGAACTCTTCGACAATAGTTCTCTCAGCAGGATAAAATACATCGACTTCAAAAGAAACATATCTGACGCTCTCAGATCTGCTGGTTATCACCAATAACAGTTACTACCACTTCCCTCTTGCTCCTCGGCCCGTCAAATTCACATAAAAATATATTCTGCCATGTTGAAAGCCCCGGATTTCCATCAACAACCGGTATTGTCTCAGATGCACCTACAAGTCCTGCTTTCAGATGTGAATCTCCATTATTGTCTTGGTGGTCATGCTCCCAGATTCCCGATGGGATAAGCCTGTTAAGAAGTGTAACAACATCATTCTGGACTGACTGATCCCAGTTTTCCTGGATCATTATTGCAGCAGTGGAACCCCTTGCATATACTGAAGCAATTCCATATCTGACATTACTCTCCCTGACGATTTCCTTTATGCTGGCTGTAATATCATACAAGCCATATTTTTTATCTGTCCTGAGTGTGATTATTTTTTGCATAGTAGACGATTAATGTATTAATTATAAATTTACTATATGTTTTTTACCTTTCTGATAAAATTACGTCTTATTATAAAAAAAATTGCCAGGCCTTGATAGATCACATTATTATAGAAGAATGCAGGAAAGGTAATATGAGTTATTTCAGGGATCTGGTTCGGATAGCCTCTCCCTTAGCCTTCTCAGTTGCATTCAGGATGCTCGGTGATGAAGATCAGGCCAGGGATATTGTTCAGGAAACAATGGTAACATTATGGCAGAAAATTGGAAAAATTAATTCGGCTGATAATTTTAAAATGTGGTTATACAGAATATCAATTAACAAGTGCTATGACCATTTGCGGGTAAAAAAGAGGAAGAAGGAATATAACTTTGATGAAACCGGATGGGCAATAATTTCAAACCATATTTCTGATGAATCAGCCAGTACACTTGAGAATAATGAAACAGCAGAGATAATAAGAGTGCTTACGGAGAACCTCAGCCCGAAACAGAAGGCAGTTTTTATACTTTGCGAACTTGAAGAAATGACACCCGATGAGGCTTCAGAAATTACCGGGATGAATAAAGTAAACATAAAGGCAAATCTGCATTATGCGAGGAAAAGAATAATTGAAATGTTAAGTAAATATATCTGAAATGAATAATGAGGAGATAAAATATAAAAATATACTGGATATCCTGAAAAGATCCGGGCCTTCTTTATCGAACACATATGAACTGGAAGAGAGGATTTTAAACTCAATTATACAAAAACAGAAAAAAGGTAAAAGATCTTTCAACTTTCTCGACTTTATCTTCGGATGGGTATATGTAGGATGGGTAAGAACGGTTTTGGTTACTGCCTCAGTTATCCTGATAGTCACTTTTGCATACCAGCAGACCATAATCCTGAAACGGATTAACAGTATCGACAGGCGGGCAATATTTTCTGAAAACCAAACGGTTACAGGACCGCAAGATAATAGTGGCAGGACACTTTTCTTCAGGTTGTCAGGACGGAAACTGCCCTCACAGGGAATTACCGTCTCTGAAAAACAACTGAACCAGATCATGAATTCATATAATGAACTTGAAGGGAAATACAGGGATCTTATTAAGCTGATAGAGGAGGATCCTGAACTGAAAAATTATATTGAAAAGAAACTAAGTGAAAAAAACAGGAAGAAATTAAATCTATAGTATCATGAAAAGGAAATCAATTAAAGCAGTAGTCTCACTGTTTATAGTAATGGTTGCAGCATGCGGTGAGCCGGATACAGTAGTAACAAATATTGTACATCCTGACGGATCAATAACACGAAAACTCGAAATGAGAAGTGGAGATAGCGAATTTAAAGCATCAGAAATCCAGGTGCCTTTTGACTCAACATGGATAGTGCGAGACTCTGTTGAGATAAATGATAATGGAGATACAACATGGGTGAAACGTGCAGAAAAATTCTTTGCAAATGTGGATGATATAAACAGGGATTATCTGAGTGACAGCTGTGCAAACAAAATAACCATGCGAAGAGCGGAATTCACAAGGAGATTCAGATGGTTCAATACAGTTTACAGGTTTGCCGAAGTGATTGAAAATACAATGTCAAACGGATATCCTGTTTCAGATTTTCTGAATGAGGAGGAACTTGTCTGGTTCTATTCGCCTGAAAGTGTAGCTATGGATAAACTTGGAGGTCCGGATAGTCTGAAATACAAGGAATTAAGTGACACAGTTGATGCAAAGACAAATAAATGGATGTACAAAAGTCTAGTCTCAGAATGGATCGCAAAATTTAAGGAACTTGCAAAGGGCAAACCTGGTTTGGATGAGACTGCCGGAATATTAAAGGAACATGAGGAAATGCTTGCCAATTTAATTATTGAGGACGGGGAAAGATTTGACAGTCTATGGTCAAACAATATAATACTTATAGAGTTAATTGGAGAAGAAAACAGCATCAGATTCAGGGCCGATGCAGATTCAGCAGCGGAAATTTCAAGTGATAACCTGATGATAGATTTCGTCCCCTATACACTCAGAATAATAATGCCCGGTGAAGTAATCGGAACAAACGGATTTATCGATTCAACAAAAATACTCTTTTGGCCTGTAAGTTCAAGCTACTTTATGACAGAACCATATATAATGTATTCAGAATCGAAAATCTCTAACGGATGGGCATGGATCTTTTCCGGGATCTTCCTTCTTTTTGTACTGGCTGGAATTATTTTCAGAGTAATAAAAAAATAATAAAGGCGTTGCATGCAACGCCTCCATAATCTAACCAAACCTTTTAAAATAATAATTATACATTATAATCTTTAAGCATATTCATAAGCTTCTGACGCGTAAAAAATATACGGCTTTTAACTGTCCCGATCTTTAGTCCAAGCTCTTCTGCAATTTCTTTATATTTATATCCTTGCAGATGCATCCTGAAAGGAATACGGAATTCATCCCCCAATGAATTGATTGCTCTCTCGATCTCACCTTCAGCATAATCCGATTCAGGTGACAAAACTCCATTTACCTGAGGCTGATTGATATAATAAAGATCCTGTGTGCTGTCTATAATTGTACTTTCCTTGACATTACGCCTGTAGTTATTGATAAAGGTATTCTTCATTATAGTAAATACCCAGGCTTTCAGATTTGTATAATCAACAAATTTATCCTTGTTGGTTATCGCTTTCAGATAAGTATCCTGAACAAGATCAAGTGCTGTTTCCTGATCATATGTAAGACTCATGGCAAATCTCTGAAGATTTGGCTTCATTCCGATCAAACTGTTATTGAATTCAAATGTTGTCATAGCTCTTGATTATTATCTGGACAAAATTATGCAAATATAATAAGATAAACAAATCTTAATATCTTAATATCTTAATAATCCAGGCTATTTCTAAATAACGTATTTTATTAAAAGGCTATAAATTAGGAGTTTAAGACATTTTAATAGTCTCTTTATAAATTGTGTATAAATTGCATATAACAAATTTTAATTGAAAGGAATAAGAATATAGCTCACATTCCTCTTTCAGAAGAAAGAGAAATCAGAACAAGTTTGTTATTTTTAACAAAAAAAACATGGACTACAGTATACAGCTTAAGAACAATCAGGTATTAAGGGGATTTTTATCAACTCCGTCAGGTGCAATTCGTGCCAATATAATTCTGATACACGGACTTGGTGAACATATTCATCGGTATGAGAATTGGGCAGAGATGTTTAACAGTGAAGGTATCGGGTTTACAGGGATGGATTTACCAGGTCATGGTAAATCGGATGGCTCGAGGGGTCACATAAGAAGTTATTCAGTTACTGATGAGATAATAAAAATACTCCTTAATAATACACGTAATACTTTCCCCGGAATCCCAGTTTTTCTTTATGGTCATAGCCTTGGAGGAGGTATTGTTCTTGACTATCTCTTACGCAAAAAACCGGAAATAAAAGGAGCTGTGGTAACCTCACCCTGGCTCAGACTGGGCTTTGAACCTCCAAAGTCAAAGATAATTCTGGCATCCATTATGAAGAATATATTACCCGGTCTTGCTCAGCCATCCGGGCTTGTTATCGATCATCTGTCTCACGATAAGGATGTTGTGCAGAAATATTCTACTGATCCCCTGGTACATAACAAAATATCGGTCGCTCTTTTTCATAGTGCAATGAGTGCTGCAGATAATTCACTGGCAAATGCAAACAAGCTTACTATCCCCATTCTATTAATGCACGGAAGTGATGATAAAATATGTTCTGTGGAAGGAAGTCGTCAGTTTTCTGGAAAAACAACATTTGCTGAACTTAAAATATGGGATAACGGATATCATGAGCTTCATAATGAACCATTCAGAAATGATGTATTTTCGTACATAATAACCTGGATCAACAGCAGGTTATCCTGATCATTTTCATATAATGGATTTGAGAACTACATTCAGCATACCTTCATCGGAGAAGAAAATCACCTATGAAAAACCGGCAATTTTTATTGGATCGTGCTTTGCCATATTGATAGGTCGTAAATTTGAAGCCGGTCATCTTCCGGTAATGATCAATCCATCAGGTACTGTCTATAATCCGGTTTCAGTTTGTAATACTCTTGAGACTATAACTGGAAACATTACTTTTACAGAAAAAGATCTTTACAATAATAAAGGCACATGGATTAGTTTTAACCATTATACTGATTTCACTTCTGCAGATCCCTCAGGGTTGACAGGGAAAATTAATGAAAGATCTTTACAGGCCCGTGATTCAATTTCTAAAGCATCACATCTCTTTATTACATTCGGAACATCAAGGGTTTACAGGTATAAAGAGACCGGGAGGATTGTATCCAATTGTCATAAGCTGCCGGCAGAACTTTTCACTTATGAGCTTCTTGGAGTGCAAGAGATAGTAAAATTATGGGATGAAGAGCTTGAAAGGCTGAAATCGCTTTATCCTGATTTGAAAGTTATTTTTACTATCAGTCCTGTTCGGCACTGGAAAGATGGTGCTCATGGAAACCAGGTAAGCAAAGCAGTACTTTTCCTCGCTGTGGAAAAACTCCTGGGGCACCCGTCAAAACCAGGCTATTTCCCTTCCTATGAGCTGGTAATGGATGACCTGCGTGATTACAGGTTTTATGGTGAGGATATGCTGCATCTTTCATCAGCAGCCATTGAATATATATGGAATTCATTTTCAGATTGTTATCTTAATAGTGAAACCAGGGATCTTTATAAAGAAATAATAAAAATTACACAAGCAGTATCTCACCGGATTCATTCAGGTTCCAGCCAGAAAATAAAAATATTTGCCGAAACAATGCTGAAAAAAATTGAATCTGTCAGGTCGAGAATACCATCTTTGAATTTCGATTCTGAAATACAGTATTTCCTTGATCTTCTGAATATCTGAAACTATCCTGAGGACGAAAATTACAAATGGTCATGCCAGCCGGCTCTTGTGTATAAAACTGTTATTGACTGCAGTTCACCTGAAGATTCATATACGCTGAAAGAGATAGGTCATTGTCATTATTCAGGTTAATCCCATTTGTCCATAATTTTAATAAAACTTTCAGGATCAGAAGTAACTGTTACGTTATCAGAATAATCGTATGTTGAGTCTTCACAGGGGTCTGAAATAATTATTTTTTTGATCTTTAATGATTTACCCAGGTTGCTGAAATAAGAGGTCTTTTTACCTGACAGGTTGAATGCATCTGAAAAGACAACCAGATATTCAAATGGCTTGACTTTATAAATCTCTGTTACTTCTGAGGGAGGAAGGGTGCCTCCGGTAAAAATTACATCAAACCCCCTTTTTTTCAGAGTATACTTGAAAAAAAAGAAATTAATATCTGTTCTATAGTTATCAGAAGTATTTATCATTGCTACTGTTGACATTTTCCTGCCTGGAGGTGAAGGGAGCTTATTGTCTTCAATTATAATTATTTGTTTTACAGTATTTCTGATAAACTGTTCCTGCCCTCTTGAAAGGCTGCCTGTTTGCCACAGGATAGTAGCCTTTTCTAACAAGGGATGGAAATACCTCAAATAGGCTTTTTCCATACCCGGGTCCTCCATATAAGGAGTAAGAGACTCTTTGAAATGGTCCTCACTAAACTTTATCGCAGACATCAGGATCTTACCTGTATGAAAATTCTGGTCAGGATCATCCTTACTTGTGCTTATCTTCATAACCTGATGTGAAAGTTCATCATCATTAAGACGGGCGATTTTTGATATTTTTATACCATTCCTGTTCAGGTATGAAATATTCAATATCTTTTTCAGTTCCGATTCGTTATATGTTCTTATGTTTGAATCAGTTCTGGCAGGGACAAGAATTTTATATCTCTTTTCCCATATCCTGATCGTATGAGCTTTTATCCCGGAGAAATTCTCAAGGTCCTTTATTGAAAAAACACTGTTTCCTTCTTTCATGGCTAAAAAATGATATATATCACAAATCAGGCTCTCCTTAATTTATTAACAACCTGGCCTTAGAAATGTTTTCAAAATGCCGGAGATTACCTGCTTAATTATATATGGTTGCGGAAAATTCCCCCCGGATATCCGCTTAATTACAATTAATAATTATTCAGATTGTTCAATCATAATTTTTTTCACAACCCTTGAATTGTCTTTGAAAATCATTGTTACAAGGTACATTCCTCTTTGAGGGTTATCAAGAGCAATCTTTATAATTGTTAATGGATTACTGTATTTCGCTTTGTATATATCCTGCCCGATAATATTTGTGATCTTAACAAATGAGATCTCCTTGTCGCTTTTGATAGTAAAATGTTTTTCCCTGACGGGTACAGGATAGATATTAATATTGACATTTGATGCCTCCGATAATGCCTGCCTCCTTAGTTCAGACGGTGAATAAAAAAGAGTATCCTTCTGTGCCTGAAGAGTTAAGGTATAAATGAGCATAAAAGCAAAGAGGAGACCTTTCTTCATATGATACCGTTTTTATTTTTACATCAAAAATTGTGCTAAAGTTAATTTTTTTCAACTAAAATATTCAGGGTGCTCTAAAATCCGCTGTAAATCTTCGGGTGTGTCAATACTTACACTTTCCAGGTCAGTTATTGCAGCACGTATACTGTAGCCGTTTTCAATCCACCGGTTTTGTTCAAGCGACTCAGCTTTTTCAAGGATACTCTCTGGTAGTTTAGTTATTTTCTTAAGGGTAGAGATTTTGTATGCATAAATGCCAATATGCTTGAAGAATACATGTTTTGCTGACCATTCAGACTTATCAAGATCTCTAATAAAAGGCAGGGGAGATCTGCTGAAGTAAATTGCATTTTTTTTGTGATCAAGAATAACCTTTGGATTATTTGGATTAAAGATATCCTCCCCTGGTGATATTTTTCTTACCAGAGTAGCGATCTCCACTTCCTGATCATTGAAGCATGATTTCACAAGGTCAATCTGTTCGGGTATTAAAAAAGGCTCATCACCCTGTATATTTACCACGATGTCAATCGCTTTGCCTGTCTGGGCCATAATCTTATCAACTGCCTCTGCACAGCGGTCAGTCCCACTGTAATGATTAACCGAAGTCATAACTGAATTACCGCCGAAGCTTATAACTTCATCATGGATCCTCCTGTCATCAGTTGCAACAAATATAAAATCCAGAGACTTTGAGGCTTGTTCGAAGACCCTTCTGACCATTGTCTTATCACCAATAACTGCAAGAGGCTTGCCCGGGAACCTTGATGAGGCATAACGCGCCGGGATGATGCCGGCAAACTGATACTGTTTCATATGGCGAATTTACGAAAAATGCATTTCCCAATGTTTTAAAAAAATCTTAAATTCGCACATTCGTTTAAGAGTTTATATGAAAGATCTTCAAAATATTAAGCAAAGATTTGCAATTATTGGTAATCATGAGGGCTTAAACAGGGCAATTGATATAGCTGTTCAGGTTGCTCCAACTGATCTTTCAGTACTTATTACAGGTGAGAGCGGAACAGGGAAAGAGGTATTTCCACAGGTTATACACAGCAATAGCATCAGAAAACATGGCCCTTATATTGCAGTAAACTGCGGTGCTATACCGGAAGGAACAATCGATTCGGAATTATTTGGACATGAAAAGGGTTCCTTCACTGGAGCTACTGACAACAGAAAGGGATATTTTGAGGTTGCCGATAAAGGAACGATATTTCTGGATGAGGTAGCGGAACTACCGATGGCCACACAGGTAAGATTACTGAGAGTTCTTGAAACAGGAGAATTTATAAGGGTAGGTTCTTCAAAAGTGCAAAAAACAAATGTCAGAGTTATTGCCGCAAGTAATATAGATGTTGAAGCTGCAATTGAAAACGGACGTTTCAGGGAGGATCTTTATTACAGGCTTAATACAGTTCCGATTAGAATTCCATCATTACGGGACCGGGGAAATGATATACTCCTGCTTTTCAGGAAATTTTCTGTCGATTTTGCTGAAAAATACAGGATGCCTGCAATACAGCTTGACCAGGAAGCAAAAAATATTATGATGAATTACTCCTGGCCCGGAAATGTGAGACAACTGAAAAATATTACTGAACAGATATCAATAATTGAAAGAGAACGTTTAATAATGGGAAGTGTCATTAAAACATATCTTCCTGATTACGGAGGAGTAAAACTGCCTGCCGTTATAAAATCGAATAATGAAAAATCATTCTCTTCTGAAAGAGAGCTTCTGTATAAGATCCTTTTCGATATGAAAAATGATATGAATGATCTTAAAAAGCTGGTATTCAGCCTTATACAGCGCGGAGAATTGGATATTGACTTCAATGAATCAGATACAAAGGTCATAAAAAACCTCTTTGGTGAAAAACAAGGATCTTCCAGGTTAGATGTTAAGGATGAGAACCAGGCTGATATTTCTGTGAGAAAGGATCAACAGGACATTCAGGATACGGAAGAAATAGTCGAAGAGTCTCTTTCCCTGGCAGATAAAGAGGTTGAGATGATTAAAAAAGCTCTTGAGAAATTTAATGGCAAAAGGAAACTGGCCGCTAATGAACTGGGTATTTCTGAAAGGACTCTCTATCGTAAGATCAAGGAATATGATATTGAAATGTAAATTTAAATATTACAGTCTGAACTGGCTGTTTATTGTATTTTTGACAGCCATTATGTTTATTGCAGGTGGCTGTAAGATAAGTTATTCATTTACAGGAGCAAGTATTTCTCCTGAAGTTAAAACGGCAAGCATTCAGTATTTTCAAAACAGGGCAAGTCTGGTACAACCCGGACTCAGCCAATATATTACTGATGCTTTAATTGATAAATGTAAAGCACAGACAAATCTAAGTATAGTTAATGGTATCGGGGATGTAAATTTTGAAGGTGAGATTACCGGCTACAATACCAGGCCATCTACGGTAGCTGCCGATTCGCGGGCAGCTACAAACAGGTTTACCATAGCGGTGAAGGTTAAGTTTACTAATTCAGTTGATCCGGAATATAGCTATGAACAGACATTTACCCGATACTCCGATTATAACAGTAATCTTGACCTTAGTGCTGTTGAGGAAGAACTATCAGCTGAAATTGTCGAATTCCTGATTGAAGATATTTTCAATAAAGCATTTGTGAACTGGTAATTATTATGAACAGGAGCGATTTTCTGAAAATGATAGAAAACACCGGACCGTCAGATCGTCATACAACCGGTGAAATCAATGAGATCATTGATATTTTCCCCTATTGTCACAGTGCTTACATGTTGTTATTGAAAGGTCTGCAGAATACCTCGGATGTTAGTTTCGAAAACCAGCTCAGGAAATCTGCTATGAATATTGCCGACCGTGAGGTATTATATTACTTTCTTAAACAGGAAAATGTTGAAGAGGAGCAGGATATTAAGAATATTCCTGGCCCTGATCTCCGGCCTTCTGAGTTATTGGAGGATGATAGTGCTGACAGTCAGCAGGTTGTAATTGAGACAGCAAAGAACAGCGAGGATTTGATTAATGAAATAGAAAAAAGTGAAAGTGAAGGGATGATCCAACAGACTGAAGCTAAGGAAATCATTTCAGACCAGAGGCCCCTGTTTATTCATACAGATTCAGATAACGGAGATTCTGCCGCATCATTTTTTTATTTCGATGATGAATCAGAATCCGATGAAGAGAGAGTCGTCTACATGGATCCTGGATTTTCTGTACCCCAAGAAGAGGCAGATTTATTGGAACTGGATACAGAAAGCAGTATTACGGAAGAGGATAAATTACAGGAGGACGACAGGGATAGTAATAAACAGATGCAAAATGAGCTTATTGATAAGTTTATTCTTACCAATCCCAGAATTGAACAAACAATTGAAAAATCAAATGTTCCACTGGAGGATATTTCAAAACCCTTCTCAGAGGAAACAGGAGAGTTTGTGACAGAAACTCTTGCGAAAATTTATACAACGCAGGGTTATTACTCAAGGGCAATAGATATTTATGAGAAATTAAGTTTGAAATTTCCGGAAAAAAGCAGTTACTTTGCGTCGCAAATTGAAAAGGTGAAAGAGTTAATAAAAAAATAACCATATGGGGATTTATATATTTGTATCGGTTTTAATTATCATTGCCTGTGTTCTCCAGATACTGATTGTTCTTGTTCAGAATTCCAAGGGAGGTGGGCTTGCAGCCAATTTTACTTCGACAGGACAATCGATGGGAATAAGAAAAACAGCTGATTTCCTTGAGAAATCAACCTGGACTCTTGCTGCTGCAATACTCATACTTTGTGTTGTGGCAACTGCATCAATACCCAGGGGCGAAACTTCTGCACAATCAAGAATCCAGAACCAGATTGATAATGCTGTAGATCCGAATGCCATTCCTACTCTTCCTACTGCCGTTCCTCCAGCTACATCCACTCCTTCAACTGGTCAGGAACAACCAGAAGAATAGAAATGAACCGCATAGAACACTATTTCAAGAGTGTCAGTTTGTCATATGCTGACACTTTTTTTTTAGAAATTGTCATGTTTCAGGGTTTGGCATAAAATATGCTTAAAAAGCAATCGACTATAGAGGTCTAACTTTAAAACTAAATAGAAATGACACAATTGAAAGGTAAAATTCTGGCAGGAAAGGTTCTTGTTAAACCTGATGAAGCTGAAGCTACAACTGCCAGCGGGATTATCATTCCCGATTCAGCAAAAGAGAAACCCCGTCAGGGGAAAGTAGTGCTCGTGGGAGCCTCAAAGAAAGATGAGGAGATGGAAGTCAAAAAAGGTGATACTGTCCTTTATGGAAAATATTCGGGTCAGGAACTTACCATAAATGAGGAAGACTATCTGCTTATCTCACAATCAGATATTCTTTTTATAACTTAATTAAAACTAAAAAATCTATTCATTATGGGAAAAGAGATTAAATATAATATTGAAGCAAGAGCCCTTCTTAAAGAGGGTGTAGATAAGCTTGCTGATGCGGTAAAAGTAACCCTCGGTCCGAAAGGCCGTAATGTTGTACTGGAGAAAAAATTCGGAGCCCCGCTGGTTTCAAAAGACGGTGTAACAGTAGCAAAAGAAATAGACCTGTCAGATCCCTTTGAAAACATGGGTGCTCAAATGGTTAAGGAGGTTGCTTCAAAAACCGGAGATATTGCAGGTGACGGAACAACAACAGCAACAGTGCTTGCCCAGTCAATAATCAATGTAGGTCTTAAGAATGTTACGGCAGGAGCAAACCCCATGGATATTAAAAGAGGTATTGACAAAGCCGTGGAAAAGGTTATAAAACATCTTGCCTCACAGGCACAGGTGATAGGTGACGACCTTGATAAGATTGAACAGGTAGCCAGGATATCTGCCAATGATGATAAAGAGATAGGCAAACTGATTGCTGAAGCTATGAGTAAGGTACACAAAGAGGGAGTTATAACTGTTGAAGAATCGAAAGGTACAACCACATCTGTTGAGGTTGTTGAAGGTATGCAGTTTGACCGCGGTTATATTTCCGCATACTTTGTGACCAATCCTGATAAAATGGAAACCGAACTGGACAATCCTCATATACTTATCTATGACAAGAAGATATCTTCAATGAAGGATATGCTCCCTATACTTGAATCTTCAGCCCAGACTGGACATCCTCTGCTAATCATTGCTGAAGATGTTGAAGGTGAAGCTCTTGCAACACTCGTAGTGAACAGACTTCGCGGATCATTGAAGGTATGTGCAGTAAAAGCTCCCGGTTTCGGCGACAGACGAAAAGAGATGCTTGAAGATATTGCCATTCTGACAGGAGGTACTGTTATTTCTGAAGAAAAAGGACTTAAACTCGAGCATGCCACTCTTGATATGCTTGGTACAGCTGAAAAAGTTTCTGTGAACAAGGAAAACACCACAATAGTAAATGGTGCCGGTGATAAAGAAATGATAAAAGCACGCATCGGACAGATCAAACAGCAGATAAGTACAACAACATCTGATTATGATAAGGAGAAACTGCAGGAGCGCCTTGCAAAATTGTCAGGCGGAGTTGCGGTTCTATATATTGGTGCTGCTTCTGAAGTTGAGATGAAAGAGAAGAAAGACCGTGTAGACGATTCACTTCACGCAACACGTGCTGCAATTGAAGAAGGTATTGTGCCAGGTGGAGGTGTAGCATATATTCGGGCTATCGCAGCTCTTGAAAAACTTAAAGGTGATAATGAAGACCAGACTACCGGTATTGAAATTATCAAGCGCGCTATTGAAGAACCCTTGCGTCAGATAGCTATTAATTCAGGAAAAGAGGGTGCAGTTGTTGCACAGACTGTAAAATCCGGGAAAGGTGATTATGGATATAACGCACAAACCGATAATTTCGAAAAACTCTATGCATCAGGGGTTATTGATCCTGTCAAAGTAGTCCGTGTTGCTCTTGAGAATGCAGCATCGATTGCAGGTATGTTCCTGACTACTGAGGCTGTCATCGTAGAAGAAAAAGAGGCGAATCCGCCTATGCCGCCACAGGGCATGGGTGGCGGAGGAATGCCCGGTATGATGTAATGCCCCCTGTCCCCTAAAAGGGATTATATAATATATGTTATCTTGATAAAAACCGGGTTACAAACCCGGTTTTGTTTTTAGCCCCCTTCAGGGGATTGGGGGCATTTTTGATTTTTATATATTTGCACCTGATTTGGAATAAGCGCCCCTGATGAATAATATCCGTAATTTTTGTATCATCGCTCATATAGACCATGGTAAAAGTACCCTGGCCGACAGACTTCTTGAAAAAACAAAAACAATTACGGAACGTGATTTTCATGACCAGGTGCTGGATAATATGGACCTGGAACGCGAAAGAGGGATTACCATTAAGAGCCATGCCATTCAGATGGAATATGAAGATCATGGAAAAAAATATTTTCTGAATCTGATCGATACTCCAGGCCATGTTGATTTCTCATATGAAGTATCACGATCGATAGCTGCATGCGAAGGGGCCCTGCTTGTAATAGATGCCACCCAGGGCATACAGGCACAGACCATCTCGAATCTTTATATGGCCATTGATCACAACCTGGAAATAATTCCCGTGATCAATAAGATGGATATGTCCAATGCAATGCCTGAAGAGGTTAAAGATCAAATAGTTGACCTTGTAGGATGTAAACGTGATGATATCATTGAAGCTAGTGCAAAAACAGGAATGGGTATTGACAGGATATTGACGGAGATAGTAAATAAAATACCCCCACCGGAAGGGAATCCTGATGAACCCCTGCAGGCACTTATTTTTGATTCAGTATTTAATTCATTCAGAGGAATAATAGCATATTTCAAGATTATAAGCGGAACATTACGCAAATGGGACAGGGTTAAGTTTTTAAGTACAGGACATGAATACAATGCTGAAGAGATCGGAGTATTAAAGTTTAAACAAAGTCCACGAGATACTTTAAATGTGGGTGACGTGGGATATATAATTACAGGTGTTAAAATTTCGTCGGAAGTAAGAGTGGGAGATACCATAACACAGGTTAAGAATCCCTGTAAAAAAGCGATATCAGGTTTTGAAGAGGTGAAACCTATGGTTTTTGCAGGACTATACCCTGTTGATGCTGATGAGTATGAGGACCTGAGAAGCTCAATAGAAAAACTCCAGCTTAATGATGCATCGTTGTCGTTCATCCCTGAATCTTCAGCCGCTCTTGGTTTCGGCTTCAGGTGCGGATTTTTGGGGCTGTTGCATATGGAGATAATCCAGGAGAGGCTTGACAGGGAATTCAATATGGATGTTATTACAACCGTACCAAATGTTTCATTTAAGGTATTTACCACCAGGGGTGAAGAAATTGATGTACATAATCCTTCCGGTCTTCCTCCTCTTAATCATATTGACAGGATTGAAGAACCCTACATCAATGCCCAGGTAATTACATTATCAGATTATGTGGGATCTATAATGAAACTATGTATTGATAAGAGAGGTACACTTAAAAACCAGATTTACCTGACACGCGACAGGGTGGAACTTACTTTCGAGATGCCTTTATCGGAGATTGTATTCGATTTCTATGACAAGCTGAAAAGTATCTCAAAAGGATATGCTTCCTTCGATTACTATTATACATCTTACCAGGAGGCTGACCTGGTACGGCTTGACCTGCTTTTAAACGGAGAGATGGTAGATGCACTTTCAACATTGATCTTCAGGGGGCATGCCTATGATTTCGGACGTAAGATGTGTGTGAAGCTTAAAGAACTAATTCCCCGTCAGCAGTTTGATATTGCTATACAGGCTGCTATAGGAGCAAAAATTATAGCACGGGAGACAGTTAAAGCAGTCAGGAAAGATGTAACAGCTAAATGCTATGGAGGTGATATAACAAGGAAAAGAAAGCTTCTTGAGAAGCAGAAAAAAGGAAAGAAAAGAATGAGACAGATAGGAAATGTTGAGGTACCCCAGCAGGCATTCCTGGCTGTCCTTAAGCTCGATTAGAAAAATGCATATTATTTTGCATAAAATCCTGTAAAAGGCGCTGAATTAAAAAAATACTCTTAATTTAGCGTTCAGATAACAGTAAAACGATATTAAGATATCAACCCTGATTATCTAACCTGACAGCTGCCCCGGTTAAGAACATAAACCGGGGCATTGTTATCTCAGGTTAACAGTTTATATCCACGGCCATGAACATTAAGTATCTTTACAGAGGGATCATTTTTAAGGTATTTCCGTAACCTGGTTATATAAACATCCATGCTCCTGGCATTGAAATAATTGTCGTCGATCCATATCGACTTTAGTGCATAGTTCCTTTCAAGGATCTCATTACTGTGAAGGCATAATAATTCAAGAAGTTCCGATTCCTTGGTAGTTAGCTTTATTGACTTATCTTCTGAGATCAGCAATTGTTTTAAAGGTTCAAAAGTATATTTTCCTATAGTATACTTGTCTTCCTTTTTCTTTTGAACGTTTCCGGTCGTTCTTTTTAGTATTGCATGAATACGGTAGAGTAACTCCTCCATCAGGAATGGTTTTATAATATAGTCATCAGCACCTGTCTTGAAACCCTCAAGAATGTCATCTTTCTGGCTTTTAGCAGTGAGAAAGATAACCGGTATTGAGGGATTTATCTTTCTGATCTCTTTTGCCAGAGTGAGACCATCCATTTCCGGCATCATAATATCAAGGATGCACAGATCATAATGTTTAATTTCGAATGATTTAAGAGCTTTAACACCATTCTCAAAAAGAGATGTCTCCATGTGCTTTGCTCCCAGATAACTTTTAAGCAGGGAACCGAGGTTACTGTCATCCTCAGCAAGCAGGATTTTTATACTTTTCATTTTTTCAGTTTTGAAGTATGAAGAGAATGAATTTTGTGCCTTTATTAACCTGACTTTCAACTTTAATAGTACCGTTATGTTCTTCAATTATCTTCTTGACATAACTTAATCCAAGCCCGAATCCTTTTACATTATGAAGGTTTCCTGAATGTACACGATAAAATTTATCATAAATTCTTTTCTGATCTTCCTTGTTGATACCTATACCCTTATCCTCGATTACTATTATTATTCCCTTTTTTGTATTCCGTGTGGAGATAATTATTTCCAGATTGTCACCTGAATACTTTATCGCATTATCTATCAGGTTTGACACAGCGTTAAGAAAATGAACTTCATCAACTCTGGCAAAAAAGGAATCTGCTTTATAGTTTTTAATTACTACCCCGTTCCTGCTGTTTATCTGCAGGGCATAATTATCTACAGCATTATCAAGTATATTGTGAATGTTCATAGAAACAAGACTAAGCTTCAATTTTGTGTTTTCGAAAATTGCCATCTGAAGCACCTTCTCAACATGGAATTTGAGCCGCATGCTTTCATCAGAGATAACTTTGGAAAGATTTTCAATGTTTTTGTTTTTTACAGAAATTGATTTATCGGCCATCATCTGTGATGCCAATGAAATAGTTGAAATTGGTGTTTTAAGCTCATGTGTCATATTATTAATAAAATCATTCCTTATCTCGGAGATTTTTTTCTGGCGAAATATTACAATAAAGGTACCTGTAGCAAGCACCAGTAATAAAAGTGTGAACAGGAGAGAAAGGAAACCCAGTCTTCCGATCTTTTCAAATTTAAAGTGTCTTTCCTGAAGGCAATACATTACCAGCTGATGCTGGCCCGGAACCGGGTCATTCGGGAAAAGCTGCCTTATGAATTTATTAGTCCCCGGACTGTCCGTAAAACCGGGAGTTTTCCATATAATCCCTGATTGCCCTGAGCGGATTTCAAATTCAAAATCAAGATAGATACCTGCATTGTTCAGTTCTTCCCTGAGCATCGATTTCAGGTTCTCAGGATCTATCCTTTCCTTAATATCAGGTGTTTCATGGAGTATTTTATCCATGATAGTTTCGAGGATTACTATTTTGTTGGATACTCGTCCTGTAAGCTCTGCACTTAATGATTCTGCCGAGGTTTCTCCGGCATTGGCAGCAGGGAAAGCGGTAACATCTTCAGATGTAATATATATCTTCTGCCCGGAACTCGTAATGGTTATTGTATCATAAGGATTGTCAAGCCCGTATATTTCAAGCAATTCTGAATATGGCTGGTAAATACGGAGTCTTTTAGCAAGGGGAGAGTTTGCCGGTACAATTGCAGTAACCGGATCTGTAGCAACAGTATCAATTTCTTCTATAATTCTTTCTATTAGTTCCTGTTGCTCAAGATCAAGAATTACATCCTCCAAAGCTTTATTCGCATTCAAACGGAACTGTTGATCAGTTATTTTAATGGCATTCCGGATCCATGATAACTGAATCAGGATAAGTCCTGAAATCGCCAGAAAAAAGAATACTGCAAGCAATACTATTGTTAACCGTTTCATACAGATACAAAAGTACTTGTATATAGCTTATAGAATTAACCTTTAACTTTCTTTAACAATATGTGGAATGGAAGTATAATAGAACCTGTAATGTCTAAAAATAAGTTAACCTTTGTTAAAATATTGTTAATATTCAACTGTTTACACTTAAGAGATTTGTTTTGGATAAAATTGGGATATATATTTGCAGAGCATTTGGCACGAAATTTGTTTAAATTAAAATAGAGGTTTTTTCATAGGTTAGGTTAGTTTTAGGGTTATCAAAAGAGAGTGCCGTCCCGCCCGGGACGGCGCTTCCTTTTGATATGTAACGAAAAGATTTTACCTGAGTTTCCCTGATTAAAATTATTTTGTCTGTTCATTTGATAAAGTCATGACCTTTATTATATTCATGTCTTTATATTTCGCAGTAGTGAAAATATGCTTCCTGATGAGATGTGATTTCTTTCTTTCGAGCCAGGTAAGATTGATGATAAAGAAATTGCCATCCCTTAAGATGAGTTTCACTTTTCTTTCCTTATGTGGGATCACAAGCTCTTTTATGTTTTCCCAAAGAAAAGTATGTTTCTTGGGTTTTATTATTCCGTACCTGAATTCAATTTTATTGTCATCAATTGTAAAAAAGAGATCTTTTCTTTTAATTGATGCAAAAAGAGATATGATTCCTACAACAAAGCTGATTCCGAAAGGCGCAACAGAGAATGAGGGTTTTATTTGATGATATCCAAAAACAGGACCAGCCAAAAGCACTGATAATCCTCCTATAAAAAAAAGGAGAACAAAAATCCATAAAAGGATTTTCCTGCCTTTTGAAAATTCCTCTTCCGATAAATTATAATACAAAGGTTCCATATTCTAATGGATTAATAGGTGAAATAAGTTTTTATCCTTTATCAGATCAGTATCGAGGTTAAATACTGCTGTAATATAATCATCATCTCTTATGGTTGAGGCTATATTGTTTATATTTATCTCATTTTGAGGGTCGTGGACCTGGAAAATGTAATCAATATTTTTAAGTCTTTTAAAGAGAAAATTTTTCCCTGATCTGTTAGAAACAAGATCATATATTAAAAAAGGTGCATTCGAAGAATCAGAAAATCGACTAAAAGAGAGCTCTTTATCTGAATCGTCATTTACAACAACCGGGTTGATATTCCTAAGAGATATATTGAGGTGTTTATTAAGCGTTAGAGATAATTTATAATCAGGTTCAGCTGATACTACACCCAGGAAAGAAGACTGGTAGTTTTCATTTAATTTAAGGTGTACCCGCTTGATTTTTGACCTGGTTCCCATAATCTCGCCATAACATATAAAGATAGGAAAAATTGAAAGATGCTATTCATTTTCTTCTGAAATATCTTTTATTTGTTCCCATGCAAGTCTGGATGCCTCCTGTTCAGCCTCTTTTTTTGATGATCCCTGTCCTTTTCCAAATTCCTTCCTGTCAATTAGAAGGATAGTAGAAAATACTGATTTCTTCATGTCGAAATCATATTCCTCATTATAGGTAAATACAAGATTTGACTTTGTTTTCTGCACCCATTCGAAAACGAGACTTTTATAATCGTTATCTGTCCTGACAATATCGTCCAGATCAAGGTATTTATTCAGGACCTTCCTGATAAAGAATTTCTTGGTTTTTTTAAATCCTTTATCAAGGAATACTGCTCCAATAAGAGCCTCCAGGGCATCACCGTAGAGATTAACT
Source organism: uncultured Rikenellaceae bacterium (assembly GCA_964507015.1). Taxonomy (GTDB): domain Bacteria; phylum Bacteroidota; class Bacteroidia; order Bacteroidales; family VadinHA17; genus LD21. The sequence continues at coordinate 20,628 of CAZDOM010000029.1, forward strand.
ATTGGATATGTTGAATTTATTTTACTTACAAGAAACTTATCGATTCCCATGGATAATGCAAGCTTGTTAAGAACATCTTTGTTTACGATTCTCGCCCTTATTTTTGTCATGAATCCCTCATTTGCATCAGCAAATTTTTCAAAGAGAAAATCAGACAGGATTGCATCGAGGATTGCATCTCCCAGGTATTCCAGCCTTTCGTTATTGACTTTATTACCGTTTGGAAGGCTGAAAGTTGCCGACCTGTGGATAAACGCTTTTTCATAAAGCTCAGGATTCCCGGGTTTGAAACCAAGAATTTTCCTCAGGTTTGATCTGAAGATACGTTTGTTTAAAATAAATGTACCGTTGAGTTTTCTTTTATATACCACCGACACTAAACCCCGGCTTTTTTAATAACGATAGAAGCATTATGGCCTCCAAATCCAAACGTATTGCTTATAGCCACATCGACTTTTCTTTTCTGGGCATTGTTGCAAGTCAGATTCAGTTTCTGATCGATCTCAGGGTCGGGCACTTTAAAATTTATGGTTGGTGGAATAATATCATTAACCATAGTCATGATAGAGGCAATTGCCTCTACAGCACCAGCTGCTCCAAGAATGTGCCCTGTCATTGATTTTGTTGAACTGATATTGATCTTGTATGCATGTTCACCAAATACATCAATAATTGCTTTGGCTTCAGAAATATCACCAAGAGGTGTTGCTGTTCCGTGAACATTGATGTAATCTACATCCTCTGGCTTTAGATTTGCATCCTCTAATGCCAGAATCATTACATTACGGGCTCCCAGTCCTTCAGGATGAGGTGCGGTTACATGATAAGCATCAGCAGTCATTCCGGTACCAGCCATTTCCGCATATATCTTTGCTCCCCTTGCTTTGGCATGTTCAAATTCTTCTATGATAAGTGATCCGGCACCTTCTCCAAGGACAAATCCATCACGGGTTTTGTCAAAAGGTCTTGAGGCTGTTTTGTACTCTTCATTATTTGTTGAGATGGCCTGCATTGAATTGAAACCCCCAATACCCGGTTCATTTATTGCTGCTTCAGAACCGCCGGATACAAATATGTCTGCTTTACCCCAGCGAATATAATTTATAGCATCAATTATAGCATTTGAAGAAGAGGCGCAGGCTGAAACAGTACCATAATTCGGCCCCCTGAACCCATATTTTATAGAAATAACACCAGCAGCAATATCACTGATCATCTTGGGTATGAAAAAGGGACTGAACCTGGGAGTCCCGTCTCCTAATACGTACTCTCTTATTGCCTTATAATAAGTATCCAGTCCACCGATACCTGATGCCCAGATTACTCCAATCCTGTCTTTATTCTCCTTTTCCAGGTTCAACCGGGAATCTTTAACTGCTTCCCCGGTTGCTATAAGGGCAAATTGTGTGTAAAGGTCAATCTTGTTTGCCTCTTTCCTGTCAAAATAATCAGACGAATCATAATCTTTGACTTCACATGCAAATTTGGTCTTGAACTTCTCGGTATCAAAACGGGTTATCATATTAGCCCCACTGATACCATTTTTAAGTCCTTCCCAATATTCATGTAAATTCTTGCCTATTGGAGTCAATGCTCCAAGACCTGTAACTACAACTCGTCTCATGAATGGGGTATACGCTATGCAAAATTATTTTGCATTTTCCTCAATGTACTTGATTGCATCACCAACGGTGCTGATAGTCTCTGCCTGATCGTCAGGAATTCCAATATTGAATTCTTTTTCAAACTCCATGATCAGTTCAACAGTGTCAAGAGAGTCTGCACCCAGATCATTAGTAAAACTGGCTTCAGCAGTGACTTCTGATTCGTCAACTCCAAGCTTGTCAACAATAATCTCTTTTACTCTTGCGGCAATGTCTGACATAATGTTAAATTTTAATTAATAATACTTTTGAACCTTGCAAAGAAATATATTTGTACTTTATTTTTCAAATGATTTCATGTTTATTATTTATAATGCAATTTAAATTGCAGATATACAATACATTACATTTAATGCTAAAATGCCATCCATAATAATCCCAAAAAGTGATAAATATCACAAAATGAGGAACATAGCTATATTTGCATCGGGTTCGGGAACAAATGCCGGGAATATAATAAAATATTTTTCGAACAAAAAGATCGCTAAAGTAACAATAATCTTGTCGAACAAACGTGAAGCCCTTGTATTAAAGAGAGCTAAGACATTAAATGTTAAGACCTGCTTTTTCGAATCCAACGACTTTTACAATTCAGGAGCGGTGCTGGGTATACTGCTGGAGAATAGAATAGACTTCATTGTCCTTGCGGGATTTCTCTGGCTGGTTCCGAAAAATATTCTTACAGCTTTCAAAAACCGTATTGTAAATATTCATCCGGCCCTGCTTCCCCGTTACGGAGGAAAAGGCATGTATGGAGCCAGGGTACATAAGGCGGTAATAGACAGTGGTGATAAGGAATCGGGTATCACAATTCACTATGTAAATAATAATTATGATGAAGGAGATATTATTTTTCAGGCAAGGTGTCATGTAGACCCTTCAGATACTCCTGAATCACTTGCCGCCAGGGTGCATCTTCTTGAATATGAGCATTATCCCGCGGTAATAGAAAAACTAATAAAGGGATTGACAAGAGATATTAAAAGGTATCAAGCAGACTCAAAACTGTAGTTTTACTCCTCTCAAATCTCGCTTTATTCTCTTCTGAGACAGGTTCCACAGGGGGAGCATCAACCTTCAGGGGGTCAACAGGAGATCCGTTCTGATAGACCCTGAAGTCGAGATGCGGACCTGTTGACAGACCTGTACTTCCCACAAAGCCAATAATGTCACCCTGTTTTACAAAAGCACCTTTTGTAATTCCCTTGCCAAAATGGCTCAGGTGTAAATAGGCAGTTGAATAAACACTGTTATGCACTATTCTTACAATTTTACCTGAACCGTTTTCTGTACCGGCATATGTTACTCTGCCGTCACCGATAGCATGAACAGGTGTTCCCACAGGTGCTGCATAATCAACTCCATGATGCGGCCGGCGGATCCTCAGTATTGGATGCAACCTGCTTGCGGAAAAATGGGAGGATATCCTGGAAAATCTTAAAGGAGCTTTGAGGAAAGCTTTGCGGAGACTATTTCCTTCTTCATCAAAATAACTTTCTTTATCATTTTGAATGAAAGGAATAGCTGTAATGGTTTTCCCGGCCCAGGTGAATTGTGCACCATAAATTCTGCCCACTCCAAGAGATTCATCATCAATATGCATTTCCTCATAAATGACCTTGAAACTGTCGCCTTTCTGCAATCCGAAAAAATCAACCGTCCATGCAAAGATATCAGAGAGCTCGGTAACAAGAGTGGGATGCAATCCTCCTTCTATAATCGATTCCCATAGAGATGTTTCAATTGTACCGGTTGAATACCTGATTGTTTTCCTGATCTCCTTTTTGTAAGGAGTTATCCTGAGCGAATCATTGAAACTGAATATGTAACAGGTTGTTGGGTCATGTTCATAAACTAGATAGCTTAACCTTGCTGTTGAGTCGTTATCGCAGAAAAGTGTATAATTATTGCCAGCTCTTATGGTTTTAACATCAAAGACGGATTCGGAATTTCTTACCAGCTGATCGATCTCCTGCATGCTTATACCATGTTCAAGAAGAATATTTGAGAGGAATCCGTTTGGTCTTATATGTCCGGAGATAAGATTGAATGAATCAGCAGGAATCCCGAAAAGGTAATTTGGTTCTTTTTGTTCCCGGAGAGTTAAGGTATCCGGTTCCGTTGCCTGTGAATCCGTAGGTCCACTGTTTGTAAACTTGCAGGCTGCCTGTAAAAGCATTAAAAATAAAAGTATAATGATTTCTAATCTATAGATCATCAGCTCTTTATGACAATATTTACAATACGGTTAGGGACTACGATAATATTTGACACCGTTCCTGTTTCGAGCCATTTCTTTGCTCTCTCATCAGCCAAAACATTTTTAACAATCTCATCTTTCTCCATATTTACCGGCAGGGATATTTTAAATCTCAACTTACCGTTAAATGAAACCGGATACTCGAATATTTCTTCTTTTAGATATTCCTCATTCACTTCCGGCCATGGCTCATAGGCAATGGTCTTATCATTTCCCTTCAGACTCCAGAGTTCTTCTGCAAGATGTGGAGCAAAAGGAGAAAGGATCTTGAAAAAAGTACAAGCAGTTTCTTTAGTCACACTGCCCTTCTTAATTGCGGTATTCAGGAATATCATCATTGCTGATATTGCAGTATTGAAACGGAGGTTTTCGATGTCATTCTCAACTTTCCTGATAGCCTGATGAAGTCCCTTTAAAACCTCTTCATCTTCGTTTCCGGCAGCTATATTTTCGGGATTTGCAAAGAACCTGTAAGTTCTCCCGAGAAAATTGAATACCCCTTTAACCCCTTTATCGTCCCATGGCTTTATAATATCAAGGGGACCCATGAACATCTCATATAATCTCAGTGAATCAGCTCCGTATTTTGATATAACGTCATCAGGATTAATCACATTTTTAAGTGATTTTGACATTTTTGCTACAATCTGCTTCAGCTCTTCACCTGTTTCCCTATGGTAAAATATTCCCTCTTTCTCTTCCACCATATCGGCTGCGATTTTTGCACCTGTTTTATTTTCATAGGCAAATGCGAGTATCATACCCTGGTTAAAAAGACGCTGGTATGGTTCGTCAGTTGATACTATTCCGAGGTCGTACAATACTTTATGCCAGAAGCGGCTGTACAGCAGGTGAAGTACTGCATGTTCTGCTCCTCCAATATAAAGGTCGACAGGCATCCAGTATTTCTCCTTCTCCTTATCAAAGATATTTTCCTTATTTGAAGGATCAATGAAGCGAAGGTAATACCAGCATGATCCTGCCCACTGAGGCATAGTATTTGTTTCCCTTCTTCCTTTACGGCCTGATGAATCTGTTACATCGAGCCATTCGACAGCATTTGCCAGAGGAGATTCACCGCTTTCTCCTGGAAGGTACTTTTCAAGTTCCGGAAGCTCAAGAGGCAGTTCATTTTCGTCGAGGACAGTTATTTCATCATCCTCCCAGTGTATTACCGGAAATGGTTCTCCCCAGTATCTCTGTCGGCTGAAAAGCCAGTCACGAAGCTTATAATTGACTTTTGCCTTACCCAGGTTTCCGGACTCAAGCCACTTTGTTATTTTTTCTATTCCTGCCTCCTTGTTCAGATCGTTTATGTCAATTCCGGTATTCACATTACCTGAATTAATATATTTCCCATCTTCGGTCCAGCACTCTCTGCCCTCCAGTATCCTTTTCTTCTGTTCAGGATCTGTTACATCGGGATCCTGTATACATACTATTGGCAGATTGAATTTTTCGGCAAATTCAAAGTCGCGGGTGTCATGAGCCGGGACAGCCATTATAGCTCCCGTACCATAACCTGTTAGGACATAGTCGGCAACCCAGATAGGTATCTTCTTGTTGTTTACAGGATTAACAGCATACCTGCCGGTAAAAACACCTGTTTTTTCTTTGGCAAGGTCAGTACGGTCAATATCTGATTTCAATGATGATGCCTTGATATATCTGTTAACCTCTTCCCTGTGTTGATCAGTTGTTATTGCCTCAATAAGAGGATATTCTGGAGCTATTACCATATATGTCGCACCAAACAGTGTGTCGGGACGTGTGGTAAAGACCCTTAGTTTTTCATCCATATCTTCTATGGCAAAATCGACTTCAGCTCCAGTAGATCTACCGATCCAGTTACGCTGCATATCTTTAATACCTTCCGGCCAGTCAAGTTGATCAATTCCTGAGAGCAGCCTTTCTGCATATAATGGGATCCTTAAAAGCCACTGTTTGAGGTTTTTCTTTTCAACCTGGTTGCCGCATTTCTCGTGCGATCCATCATAGAGGACCTCCTCATTTGCACATACTATCCTGCAGGCGGGGCACCACCACACCAGTGCATCTTCGTAATAGGCAAGTCTTTTTGAGTCGATATATTTTCGTACCTCTTTTTCACCAAGTTGTATAACAGAATCGGGTATATTTAGTTCGGAAACAGCTCTTCCTTTCTGAATTTTCTCATCGAACCATGTATTGAATAATTGTATGAAAACCTGCCTCACCGACGGACCGAACGAGCAAAC
>CAZDOM010000030.1:0-26290 GCA_964507015.1 uncultured Rikenellaceae bacterium
ATGGAAATGTAACAATGATGGAGCAATAAGGATGAGCGACATTTACAACGGTGAAATATATGATGCAACAAAAAAACTTACAGGTTGGGATCGATCCGGTTACGATGACCAGAAGTGGGAAAAGGTGAGAACAGAAAGTTATAACTCTGCCATTGTTGCCTCTGAAAGTGTACCTGTAAGAAAGATAGAGGAGATAAAGCCCGTTAAGATCTTTACTACTCCCGGTGGAAATATAGTAGCAGATATGGGACAAAACATGGTTGGATGGATAAGACTCAAAGTATCTGGCCCACAAGGAACGGTTATTAAAGTGCGTCATGCAGAGGTCCTTGATAAATATGGTGAGTTTTATACAGAGAATCTCAGGTCTGCCAGGGCCGAATTCAGCTATACCCTTGCAGGAACAGGAGAAGAGATTTATGAACCAAGGTTCACATTCTTCGGTTTCAGGTTCATTGAAGTGAAAGGATTTCCGGGTACTCTTACTGCAGATAACATAACAGGTATTGTAGTTCATTCTGATATGGAGCCGACAGGTACATTTGAGTGTTCCAATCCACTGTTAAATCAGCTCCAGCACAATATAAAATGGGGTCAGAATGGTAATTTTGTGGATGTCCCTACCGACTGTCCGCAAAGAGATGAACGACTGGGATGGACCGGTGATGCGCAGGCATTCAGCAGGTCAGCTTCATTCAACTATAATGTTGCTCCTTTCTTTACAAAATGGCTTAAAGACCTTGCTCTTGATCAAAAGCCGGGAGGTGAGGTTCCTGATGTCATACCCGATGTACTGAACAGACAGAATGCCAAAACTGCACAACCTTCAGCAGGATGGGGAGATGTGGCAACTATAGTCCCATGGACAATGTACACGGTTTACGGCGACAGGCAGCTGCTCGAAACGCAGTATCCAAGCATGAAAGCCTGGGTGGAATATATAAAGAAATCTGCCGGTGATGACCTGATATGGAACGGTGGCAGTAAATACGGCGACTGGCTGTTTTATCACCCTCCTGTAAACAACCACTCTGAACCTGACGGTCATACAGACCATGATTTTATTGCAACAGCATTCTTCGCATATTCAACATCACTGCTTGCCGATGCAGCAAAAGAGCTTGGTAAAAATGATGATGAGAAATATTACAGAGATCTTTTCAACAGGATAAAAGAGGTTTTTATTCATGAATATGTTACACCTGCAGGTCGTGTCGGCACCAATTCACAGACCTCCTATGTGCTTGCATTGGCTTTTGACCTTCTTCCTGAAAACATGAGGGATAAAGCTGCCATGTTTCTTGTTAATGACATCAGAAGCCGTAATAACCATCTTTCAACAGGTTTCCTGGGTACTCCTTTCATTTGTCATGTACTAACTCAAACGGGACATGCAGATGTGGCATATGATCTTCTTCTTCAGGAAACATATCCTTCATGGCTGTACCCCGTAAAGATGGGAGCAACAACTATATGGGAAAGATGGGACGGACAGAAACCGGACAGTACTTTCCAGGATGCCGGAATGAATTCATTCAACCATTATGCGTATGGCGCGATAGGTGACTGGATGTACAGCGTGACGGCAGGCCTGAACACCAAATCTCCGGGTTATAAACAACTTGTTATCAAGCCTTATATTACTGATAAACTTACATATGCAAAAGCCTCATATGAAAGTCTTTATGGAACTGTTGCTTCAGGATGGGAAAGGAAAGAGGGAAAAATAATTGTAAAAATAAAAATACCGGCAAACACAGTTACAGAAATATTACTTCCGGAAAATGATCCTGAAAAAATAACTGAAAACGGAAAAGCAATAAAGGGAAACAGTAAATTCCTGTCGGTAGTCACAGAAAATGACCGGACAAAAGTTACAGCCGGATCAGGAGATTATCAATTTGAGTTTGCTGAATAGTATTGAATGGAATTCTTCAGCGACCATTATGGTGAGTTTGCAGCTCTTCTGACTGCATTCTTCTGGACAATAACTGCACTTGCTTTTGAATCGGCCAGTAAAAAGTTGGGTTCTATAGCAGTAAACCTGCTAAGGCTTATCATCGGGTTTATTTTCCTAAGCATCTTTGCACTTATATACAGAGGGATGATTTTTCCCTTTGATGCAACTTCTGAAAACTGGTTATGGCTTATACTATCGGGACTTATAGGCTTCGTTTTTGGCGACCTGTTTCTTTTCAAATCATATACTATAATAGGTTCAAGGTTTGCCATGCTTATAATGACACTGGTACCTCCGGTTACTGCTTTTTTTGGCTGGCTGATAATGGATGAACATCTCGAACTTATTCATCTTCTTGGGATGACACTTACATTTACTGGTATAGCACTTGCAATCTTCAGTCGTTCTGCCAAAGGAGCCAAACTATCCCTGAAACTTGCTCCCCCTGGTATTTTATATGCTCTTGGAGGTGTATTCGGACAGGCACTGGGACTGGTACTCAGCAAAATGGGTGTTAAGGATTATGACCCTTTTGCAGCAACACAGATACGTATTATTGCCGGAATAGCAGGCTTTGCCATAATTGTGACAATTATGGGCAGATGGAAAAGCATAAGGACAGCCTTACATAATCGCCAGGGTATGAAGTCACTCACTCTTGGCTCCTTTTTCGGTCCATTCCTCGGTGTTTCATTTTCATTAGTATCAGTTAAATACACACAAACCGGTATAGCATCAACACTAATGGCAATGGTTCCGATATTCATTATAGCACCGGCAGTTTTCCTGAATAAAGAGAAAGTCACTATGGCTGAAATCATCGGGGCTGTGATAAGTGTCGGCGGTGTTGCATTGTTTTTTATATAAATATATTACTGATGAGACCTGATGAGTTGCAGGCTAGAATTACGACACGTGAATTAAAATTTTCGGCTTCCAGGAGCAGGGGACCTGGTGGTCAGAATGTAAATAAAGTTAATACACGTGTCGAATTAAGATTTAATATTGTGGAGACACATTTATTGACTGATGACGAAAAGAAAAAGATAATCAACATTTTAAAGAACAGGATTAATATAGAAGGAGAACTTGTTCTTGCTTCACAATCGGAGAGGACACAACTTCTTAATAAAAGAAAAGTAATAGCCAGGTTTTTTAAGCTATTATCATCGGCACTTACTGACAAACCTAAACGTAAAGCAACAAAACCCACAGAGGCATCAAAGATCAAAAGACTGGAAGAAAAGAAGAAAAAAGGTTCGATCAAGAAACTCAGAAAGACTTCAGGATTAAGTGAAGAGTAATTCGCAAATTATCAAAGGAAAAAGTCTTATTATATGTTTATAGTACTGCTCAAATACTGATTTCTTAGAAATTTTGTTTATGAAATGACAGGAAGGTGTAATTATTCCATTATTTTGATAATAAAAATATAGCTAAATCATCTAATAAAAATTTGTTTAATAGGCTGTAAGCCAATGTATTAAATAACGTTAAACAGATAACTGGGAATATGTTAGTTGACAAAATGAAATTTGTGTTAATATTTTAGGCATATATATATACCATTGTATCTATTAATTATATATTTTTGCACCAATTATTTTAAAAATAGTATTAACTAAAAACTTTACAACTATTTAAAAAATTGATGATCAAGATCATCAAAAACTATGAATGCTAACCTTAAAGAGGCTACGGCACTCCGTTGCGAGAGCCGCCTCGTGGGTAGTTCTTCTGATGAAGAGCCTGGCGCGAAAACCATGATTTTTTCGCAAACTGAGACCCGAAACCAGTTAGTTAGCAACCGAAGTGCGGAATTTATTCACCGCTTCTTTCCCCTAACGACTATTGACTCCTGGAATGATTGGAAATGGCAGATGCGCAATGCTTTAACTAGTATTGACGAGCTAAAGAAAATCATGAGATTATCCGAAAAGGAGATTATGGCTATCAATAATCTGAAAGGCCGTCTTCCTATGAGGATAACACCTTATTTTGCTTCGCTTATTTATGATACAGCTTATTCACATCCATTGCGACGTAATGTAATTCCGGTTGTTGAGGAACTTATTCAGACAAGCACTGAGCACTCAGATCCCCTGGATGAGCACTCTTTTTCTCCCGTGAAAGGCATTGTCCACAGGTATCCTGACAGAGTACTTTTCACAGTCACCCAGGCATGTTCAAGTTACTGCAGGTATTGCACACGCTCTCATTCAGTAGGTAAATTAGACAAATTGGGCAAACAGGATTACGAAAAGGCCTTTTATTATATAGCATCTCATAAAGAGATCCGTGATGTACTTATCAGTGGTGGTGATCCGCTTACATTAAGCGATGCATTGCTTGAATATATAGTTTCAAATATCAGGAACATTCGACATGTTGAGATCATTCGTATAGGGACCAGGATTCCTGTTGTGATGCCACAGAGGATCACTGATAACCTGGTTAACATGCTTAAAAAATATCATCCTCTTTTCCTGAGTCTTCATTTTTCTCACCCTGCTGAGGTTACTGAAGAGTGTACAACGGCCTGCAAAAAACTTGCTGATGCAGGGTTCCCGCTGGGAAGCCAGACAGTTCTCCTGAAGGGAATTAATGATAATGTACCTGTTATGAAGGAGCTGCTTCATAAACTTCTCATGATAAGAGTAAGACCTTATTACCTGTATCAATGTGACCTTATTCCGGGGTCAGGACATTTCAGGACTACTGTAAGGAAAGGACTTGAAATTATAAAAGGTTTACGTGGATTTACAAGCGGTTATGCAATTCCTACATTTGTTATCGATGCACCTGGTGGTGGTGGGAAGATACCTCTCATCCCGGATTATGTTGTTGAACACACTAAAGAAAAGATAGTATTGCGTAACTATAAGGGTATTATGTGCGAATATCCTGAAAGATAATACTTTAGATGAAAGTAGGTTTGACATTCGACCTGCGGTCATGGTATCTTGACCGCGGGTATTCTATGGAGGATACCGCTGAATTTGACAAGCAGGAGACTATAGATGCCATTGATGAAGCTCTCTGCAAAATGGGATTTGATACAGACCAGGTGGGAAATTGCTTCCAGCTTATTGAAGCACTGGCAGAAGGGGAAAAATGGGATCTTGTATTTAATATAGCAGAGGGCCTTTATGGTGACGGACGTGAATCGGTTGTTCCGGCTATTCTTGATCAGTATAAAATACCCTATGTATTTTCAGGACCTGTAATATTGGGTATTTCACTAAACAAATATCTGACACGCCTGATTGTTTCATCTGCAGGTGTACCTGTCAGCCCTGGTATGTTGATTTCCGTTAAGGAAGATATAGCTAAGTGTAAACTGGAATACCCGCTGTTTATTAAACCGGTATCTGAAGGCACAGGCAAAGGAATAACCGAGAAGAACCTCCTTAAATCACATGTTGATTTAAAAGAGATGGCTGAATATATACTGACCAGGTATAATCAACCTGCTCTTGTGGAAGAGTATCTCCCGGGACGCGAGTTCACTGTTGGTGTTATTGGTGCAGGTGATGATACTATTGCCATTGGAGGCATGGAGATAGAGTGTAAGAACAACTATCCATATTCAGTAGAATACAAAGAAAACTACAAGGAATTCTGTAAATACACCCCGATGCCTGATCAAGTAAGTGAAGAATGTAAAGCAGTTGCTATAAAAGCATGGAAGGCTCTTGGTGGCGTTGATGCCGGCAGAGTGGATGTAAAAGCAGATAAAAACGGAAGGATGTGTTTTTTGGAGGTAAATCCACTGGCAGGATTGCATCCTGTTCATTCTGATCTTCCAATCCTCTCGGGCATGATTGGTATTGATTTTCAAAAATTGATGGAAATGATAATCAATGCAGCATTGAAAAGACATAACTTTAAATTATGAGTTTAAAACGATGTTGTATATTATATAACCAGCCACGTGAGGATGCACTGCCTGACGAACTAGATGTTCTTGTTCAGGTAGATTTTATAGAAGAGCACCTCAGGACTATTGGTTTTGATACATTCAGGTTAGGTATCACCAATAATTTTATGAATGAGATCGTCTCACTTGAAGCAGAAAAACCGGATTTTGTGTTTAACCTTGTAGAATCAATTAATAATAAAGGAGAATTATGCTATTTCATTCCGGCACTTCTTAATATGCACTCAATAACATATACAGGCAATCCTCTTGAGGCGCTTTTTATTACTACCAGTAAAGTGCTGACCAAGAATACTCTTAAAAAGGCAGGGATTAATACACCTGCAAGCTTTTCTCCCTCTGGATGGAGGCAGCTGATTCCCGGGAGAAGATATATTATTAAGCCGGTCTGGGAAGATGGCTCTCTTGGAATTACAGGTGACAGTGTCTTTACTTACCAGCCAGGCTATGAGAACCGATTCAAAGGTTATAATGATACGCACTGGTTTATTGAAGAATTTATCGATGGTCGCGAATTCAATATAAGCATTATTTATGATCAAGACCGACCAAAAGTATTACCCCCGGCTGAAATAATATTTAACAATTATAGTGAGGATAAGCCTCGTATTGTAGATTTTAAAGCAAAATGGGAAGCAGGCAGCTTTGAATATGAAAATACTATCCGGAACTTTCCCGGTGACGATCTCGATCCTGCTCTCAAAGAAAAAATAGTAACAACATCGCTGCATTGCTGGAAAGAATTCGGTTTAAAAGGATATGCACGTATTGACATGCGTATTGACAGTAATGACACTCCTTTTGTTATTGAAGTAAACGCTAATCCCTGCCTGGCTCCTGATGGTGGTGTGGTTGCAGCAACAATTGCAGCGGATTTACCCTTTACAGAAGTTCTTCAATGTATTATTTCAGATTTGAATAATTGATAATATGATAATATCAGAAGGTATAAAACAGAAAGAAAGAAAAGATATCGAGGAGATTCTCAGGTCATCAAATTACTTCTATGAGTTTGAGATAAAAACTGCCCTTGAAATTGCAGATGCAACTTTTATGATGGGTGTTGAGAAGAGCGGATATTACTGGTTAAAAGCAACTGATGAAGATGGTACTGTTGTAGCATTTACCAATTATGGAAGAAATGAATTTTCAACACATTCATGGGAACTATACTGGATTGCTGTTCATGAAAGGGCAAGAAATAAGAAACTGGGTTCAGCCCTTTTGGAACAGGCTGAAAAAAACGTTCTTAAAGAGGGAGGAAAGATACTTTGGATTGAAACTTCAGGAAGGCCTCTTTATGCATCAACTGAGGCATTCTACAGACATAATGGTTATGAACTCCAGGCAAGTCTTAAAGATTTCTATGGTCCGGATGATCCCAAACAGATTTATGCAAAGTACTTGAAATAGCATTTACTCAACTTTAATACTTCAAATTTGTGATATAGATCACTTTTTAAGGTTTACATTATAATACTCTGCCTTACCGGTAACCTCCTCTCCCAACCATTCCGGCTTTAAAAAATTTTCATCCTCAGAAGTAAGTTCTATTTCTGCAAGAATAAGCCCTTTATTACCTTCATGGAACACATCAACTTCAAACATATGTTTACCAGATGGGACATAATATCTTGTTTTCCTTATTCGTCCCGGCAGACATATCTTCAGAATTTCCCTGGCATCTGATAATTTTACCGGGATCTCCCACTCGGCACGTGTAATAGAATTCTCTCCACCTGTACCTTTAATGGTCAGGAAAGCGTTTCCGGAGGAAATCCTTATCCTTACAGTCCTTTCCGTATCTACAGAAATATAGGCCTGTATTATTTCCCTCTTTTTAGTTGCCAGGTGCCTGAATTTACCTGCTACCAGGTATTTACGCTCAATTTCAAAAGCCATTTTTTATTTTTAAAGTTATCAAATTATAATGATCTGATATAAAATTCGCATGACAAAGTCTGTATAATATTTGAAAGCCGTCATCAAATAATTCTCATTAATAAACGAAATATATTCATTCATGTAATAAATTAGGTTTGTATTAAAAGAATTCATAAATTTGAATAGTTAATGAGTTAACACGTAATAAACTGATTATCAATAGAAATATTTGATTTATTAGTTTCGAGGAAAGAAGTAGTTTTAGTTTAGGTTGGTGGGGTGATTAGGTAAAGGGGCTGCCAGGTTTCATGACAGCCCTTTTCGTTAGTAATAAAAAACATAATGGATGTTCGCATAGAGTCAAGCTGGAAGTCAAGATTCAATGAGGAATTTAAAAAAGATTATTTTGCAAGGCTTACTGAATTCATCAGGGAAGAATACAGAACAGGTACAATATTTCCTCCGGGAGCATTGATATTCAATGCATTCAACCTTTGTCCCTTTGACAGAATAAAAGTTGTAATTATAGGTCAGGATCCCTATCATGGTCCGGGACAGGCTCACGGGCTCTGTTTTTCTGTCAGGGATAGGGTTGAACTTCCGCCAAGTCTTATTAACATTTTCAAGGAAATAGAATCGGATATGGGTTACAAACCCAATACATCAGGTAATCTGGAGCGATGGGCTTCCCAGGGAGTACTCCTGCTAAATGCCACACTGACAGTACGTGCACACCAGGCAGGTTCACACCAGCGAAAAGGATGGGAAGAGTTTACTGATTCAGTAATAAAGTTAGTAAATGCAGAGAAGCAAAACCTTGTTTTCTTTCTATGGGGCAGTTATGCACAGAAGAAAGGCGAATCAATTGACAGGTCACGACACCTTGTTCTTGAATCGGTTCACCCCTCTCCACTTTCAGCATCGCGTGGATTCTTTGGCAACAGACACTTCAGCAGATGTAATGATTACCTTAAAGAACATAGTATAGAACCTGTTGATTGGCGATAATTACTAAACCAGGTTATATACTTTTTAGTGCAGAAATCAGGGTGTCATTTAACTGATCAGTATCTTCAAAACCAGTTGATATCCTTATCATGCCAGGCTCAGGGTATTTAGCACCCCATACTGATTCAACCGGTAACATCATGGTCTGGGGATCACCAAGACTTGGAATGATCTTTATCCTTTCAGATACAGACCGGATAAATGCATTCCTTGACTTTCTTTTAGCCTCACTGTTTTTACCTGCAAAATCAACAGTAACCATACCACCAGATCCTCTATTACCGAAAAGTATTTTTGCTTCACTATGTGTCGGATGGTTAATCAAGCCTGGATACCATACCCTGGAAACTTTTTCAGACCTGTTCATTATTTCAGCTATAAGTGAGGCATTAATGCATTGCTGTCGGAATCTGAGCGGCAGAGTTCTGATCTGTGTATTGAGTCTGTAGGCATCATCAGCTGACAACATGTGACCAACATATTTCCTGTATTCAACTGCAGCTTTCAACAGATCGCCATCATTTCCGCACACAACCCCTGCAGTTATATTTCCATGTCCCGAAAAATATTTTGTAGCACTGTGAATTACAATATCCGCACCGGACAATAAAGGCTTCCACAGACATGGTGTGGCAAATGTGTTGTCAACGATAACCTTTGACCTATATTTATGTGCTATTTTAATAATTCCCGCTGCATCAGGAACAATAAGCATGGGGTTTGATATGGATTCAATATAGATAAACTGAGGTTTAAGGTTTTTCAATACTTTCTCAAGAGAAGCAAGGTCATAACGCTCGTTTTCCGGATTGAAACTATGTATATCAAGACCTCTCTTTTTTACCAGTATTGAATCTGCAAATGATAATGTACCTCCGTATATTTCACTGAAAAAGAGCCAGGGTCTTACATTCTTTCCATCCTGAAAAATCGATAATGCCACATCAACAGCTGCCATTCCTGATTGTGTCAGTAGTGCCCATTCTGACCCTTCCAGCTTTATTATTTCCTCTTCGGCATCAACGACTGTCGGATTCCTGTAACGTGAATATATATAAAGATCAGGTATTCGCTTGTTCTCTGTCTCTTTCTTAAATGCTTCCGCGGCTGTTTCAGCATCAAAAAGTTCAAAACCTGAATCCCTGTATACCGGCATGCGTGTGCTGTTTACACCTGTTTTTTTCTTCATGGTGAATTTATTTTTCTAATTCAGAGTGCAAGATATTCAAAAAGATGACAGAAGGGTCCAATTCTAATATCCATGGTAACATCCATGGAATATGTGGCATACACTAGTACAACAAGGGAGGTGTTGAAGAATTAAGCAGTAATTATTTTAAATCCAGGGATTCTTCGGGGATAGTCTCATAAATGGTAAGTACCCTGTTTGTTGGATCAGAAATATAAACAACATAAGTTATTTTCATCTGTCCCATGTAATTCAAATAGGTAAAATCAACCTCTCCTGTCGAAAACAGTTCTCCATTTATCCTTGCAGATATTTCAGCGTCAGCATATGCTGTTTCAAATCTGTGATATTCTGAATAATTTTCGCTGGTTATAGTGCCCAGTGTATCAACCTCTTCCTCAATTGTAACAATTACTTGATCAAAGGTCTGATCTGAAATGTTTTTGACCCTGACATCTGTCGGACCTTTTGGCTCAAATTCAGTTTTTTTACATGCAATAACTGCAATTGAGATCAAAAATAAAGAGAGTAATTTCTTCATAGCCAGGAATGGTTTAGTTGTATATATCTGACTTTAAAGATAGCAAATAAGTTGCAAATAGATTAAATTATTTCAAGACTGTTGACAGGCACCCATCCTTTATTTCCGTCGGATAAACGTATTTCCAGCCACTCTCCCACTTCATCCTCGACAGTGACTTTTGTACCCTCATGTAATACAAAAAGGTCAGTGCCGCTTTCATCAGGGGAGCTTTTACCATTTACTACAGGACTAAAAATTACTGCTTTATGACTGTCATACACAAGTTTCTTATTTCTTAAGGTCAGTGCAAGAGATGATACGGAAACAATTAGAAATAAAAGGGAAAACCAGAAACCAAGTACTTTAAGCTTGTACTTTGAGGTATAAAAATAAAGAGAAAGGAAAAGAAGGCAAAGCATGAATGATGAAATACTCATCCATGCCCATGTATTTGTAGATAATGAAAGAGAAAGAAGATTATACCAGCTAACAAAAAACAGCTCGGGTATTTCTTCAAACCTGTCAACTACGCGTGTTCTGGCTATCTGAAGATTATAGGTTATATCTTCATCACCCGGTTTATGCAGATGTGCTCTTTCATAAAAAAGAATTGCACCCGGAATATTGTTCAATTTGAAATATGCATTTCCGATATTATACTCCAGTTCAGGAGAGCGATATCCTGTTTTGTAAACATCCGACCACACCTCAAGTGCCTTTTCATAGTCAGCTGATGAGAAATATTCTGCACCTGATCTGAATCTCTCTTCTGTTGTTTCCTGTGAAAAGACACGTATCGGAAAGATCAGGATTAAAACCGCAGCTGATATTTTCAATAAATTTAGTTTCATTATTCAGGCTATTGAATTTTCTACCGCTCTTATGAATTTTGAGGCTCCATTATAGATTTCAGTGGCTTCAGTAGCTGTTGAAGAGGGTGCATACCTTGCATATTCACACTTATCAAGGATACTTACAAGACTATCTAAGACCTCCTCCTTTACTCCTCTCCCTTTCAGCGCTGTAAGTGCATTATTCCGTGTCAGGTCAGCAACAGGGATGTTAAGTTTATCACTCAGATAACCCCATACAGACTTAAGAATCTCTTCATGAAAACGGTCTATTTCTTCCCTTTTCATGCAAGCGGAAGCTTCGCGAAGCCGCTTTCCTGCTACTTTTCCTGCCTTACGGTTTCTGACAGCAGTGATATCAGCATTACGTCTGATATGTTCTCTCCTGGCAAACAGAACTCCCAAAAACAGCATAAAAGCTACTGCATAGATACTGCAAAATGATCTCTTCGTGATAATAATATTTGCAGATCGTACCACCTTACCCAGTTCTGTTTTGATGAAGCGGATATCCTGTCCAACATATTTAACATCCTCTTTTGAAAGGCCTCCGTATACAGTAATACCCGACGATGTTGATTCATCTGAACCTCTTCTGACATTGAAATTAAACTCACCTGTTGTTAGAGTTTCATATTTCCCGGCAGAAGTATTAAAATATGAATAACTTATTGATGGTATTGTAAAATCGCCATGATGTCGTGGTATCAGCAGGTATTCAAATGTTCTTTGGCCTGATGTACCGTTAATAGTATTTTTGATATTATCAGTAACCCTTGGATCATATATTTCAACATCAGGAGGCAGTTTCAAATCCGGTGCAGATGCAAATTTAAGATTGCCATTACCTGACAGAGTTATTTTAAAATTTACAGCATCGTTTACGGTAACTGTATCCTTATCTAAAGATGCTTTTATTCCAAGAGTACCTACAACACCTGAAAAATCATCAGGTTTTATTCCTGGTAATGGTTTCACATTTATCCTGACAACCGGGCTGAAAACAGCCTTGGGGACTGTCTGGTACGTGGAAAAGAAATCACCGAAAAAAGGATCCGACTCACCTGCCCTCTGCCTTACAAGAACAGAAATCTGTACGGGATCTATAGTTATTTCACCGGTGACCTGCGGATACAACAAAAACTGCTGAATGACTCCTGTACCATATACTGTACCTTTAATATTTTCCTGTTTCAGTGAAGTAAGTGCAGGTGTTTCGATATCTGTTTTGAGAAAACCCGTAAATGGCGGGTATTTTATTTCATTTATACCGGACAGATCCACACGGGTATATATCTTAATTATAGCAGTAAGATGTTCACCTATATAAACCTCTTTACGGCTTACTGTAAGATCAAGTAATATTTCTTTTCCGGCAGTTTCTATCTGGCCACTTTCATTACCGGAGCCTGCCTGTACATTTTGCCGGGCAGTTCCTGTTCCAACAACTTCAATCCGGATAGAATCAGAATAATAGGTTTTATTCTTAAGTGTAAAAGATGCCGGAGGAATAACGTAAGTACCTGCTTCGAGTGACTGGAGATAATACTGGTGGCTATAAGTTGTCTGCTGCGACATTCTCCCGTTTATGATCTGTGTACTTGAACTATAAGATGTCTGGGGTCCCATCAGTTTGTAAAATCCCTCGAAAGAGGGTGCTGAAAACTGACCTCCTCCTGAATTTACAATCCATTTCACACTGAATTGTTGTCCCGCTTCAACCACTGACGGGTATTCTGCCAAGACTTTTATATCCTGTGCATACAGTGAAACGGTCAGAAATAATAAAAAGCTGTATGTCAATATTTTTTTCACTTTCTGCTAATCTTACTACCAGTTTTTAACTGTTTTTGTCTTTGTTTTCAATGCTTTTGCAAGTTTAACCTTTTCCTGGATATCTTTTTCGTCATTTGCCAGGGCATTCAGCACTCTTTCTGCATCTTCCTTTGAAATTGTTTGTTTCTGGTCACTATTCTGTTCTTCCTGTTGTTGAGATTTCTGCTGGTTAGCCTGTTCTTCATTATTGTCCTGATCACTTTTCTGATCCTGTTTTTGCTGCTGATCCTGCTGTTGTTGCTGTTGTTGCTGTTGTTGTTGTTGTTGTTGTTGCTGCTGCTGTTGACGAAGAAGATCCTGTGCATAGGCAAGGTTGTATTTAGCTTCCATATTATTTGGATCGAGACGTAAAGATCCCTTATAAGCATCAATACTCTCCTTTATTTTATCTGACATCAGCATAGAATTCCCCATGTTATAAAGACTTGCAGCTCTCTTTTTATTTTCATCAGTCATTCTGCTTGTTTCAAGGAACTCTTTCCCTGCATCTTCATACTTGTTCTGCCGATAGAGAGCATCACCTGCATTAAAAACAGCATCAGGAAGTTCACTGTTCTTATCGATTGCTTTCCTGTAAGATATTTCCGATTCAGAATATTTGTTTTTATCATATGCCTTGTTTCCCTGTCTTATATACTTCTTTTCAATCTGGGAATAACATTGAACAGTATTAGTGATAAGAAGCGCAATAAAAAATGTCAATATGAAGTATTTTTTCCCCAGCATCACACTTTCTTTTAAATTTTAAACTTAAATAACTTAATATTTGTCATTCTCCTGTTTTTTCTATCCATAATTATAAAATCAAACACCAGCAGGAAAATAGCTATAACTGCAAATATCTGGAACTGGTCATTATATTCTGTATACATAGTGCTTTCAAGTTCCTGTGTTTTCATCTTCCTTATTTCACCGTATATTTCATCGAGCCCTATGTTTGAAGAGCTTGCTCTTACATAGCTGCCATTTGCAGCAATAGCAATCTGTTTCAGAATATCTTCGTCGAGTTTTGTTATCACCGAATTTCCATCAACATCCTTAAGATAATCAATTTTACCTCCTGTGACAATAGGGACCGGTACTCCTTCCGGTGATCCTATCCCTATTGTATGAATAACAATGCCGGCCTCAGATGCTTCACGTGCTTTGCTTACCGGGTCATCTTCATGATTTTCCCCGTCAGTGATTATTATCATTGCTTTGCTCTTTCCCTCACCTGGGGAGAATGACCTCATTCCCAGCTCAATAGCTGATCCGATTGCAGTACCCTGTTTTGGCACCATTTCAGGACTTATAGCCGAAAGAAACATTTTTGCTGAAATATAATCTGTTGTTATAGGAATTTGTGTATAGGCATCACCGGCAAAGACTATCAATCCGATTTTGTCATTGTCAAGATTATCAATAAGTCTTGTAAGAGCCTGCTTAGCTCTGGTAAGCCTGTCAGGTTGAATATCACGGGCAAGCATTGAGTTGCTTACATCTAGTGCAATTATCACTTCCACACCCTGCTTTTTAACCTCTTCGAGTTTTGATCCAAACTGAGGCCGTGCAAGTATTATAATCACTATAGCAAGAGAGAGGAGTACGAAGAAGAATTTAATTCCGGGCCTGATTCCTGAGTATTCCGGCACAAGTCTTTTAATCAATTCCTGTTCACCCAGTTTCCTGAAAGCCCTTTTTCTTCTGATATTATTAAATACCCATAGTAAAACCAGTACTGGCAGCAATAACAGCAGGTAGAGAAAATCGGGATTAGAAAATCTGAATAACTGCATCTTTCTACCGGTTTATGTAAGGTTTTTAAATATAGTATAACGAATCAGTGATTCAAATGTCAATAATAAAAATGCCAAAACAGCTGGAATGAGGTATTTCTCCTCCTTCCTGGTGAATTGTCTCACATCAATCTTAGATTTTTCAAGTTGATCAATTTCTGAATATACTTCAACGAGTTTATTATTATCTGTAGCTCTGAAATACCGGCCGCCTGTCTTTGAGGCTATCTCCCTCAGTATTCCTTCATCAATTTCAACCGGAATATTCTGGTACTGAATTCCGAAGGCTGTTTGTACCGGGTATGGAGCAGTACCACGGGTTCCTACGCCTATTGTATAAACACGAATGCCATATGTTTTTGCTATATCTGCAGCTGTAGAAGGTGATATCTCTCCTCTGTTGTTAACTCCATCGGTGAGAAGTATTATTACTTTACTTAATGCATCAGAATCTTTGATCCTGTTTATTGCAGTGGCAAGTCCATTTCCTATTGCAGTCCCATCTTCTATCATACCACTTTCAATCTCTCTCATAAGATTAATAAGCACTGCATGATCTGTTGTCAGTGGACATTGTGTAAAACTCTCTCCGCTAAAAACCACAAGACCCAGTCTGTCGTACGGGCGTCCTGAAATAAATTCCGTTGCCACATTTTTTGATGCCTCGAGTCTGTCAGGTTTAAAATCGCGGGCCAGCATACTTCCGGATATGTCAAGGGCCAGCATAATATCTATTCCCTCGGTGGAGACATTCTGGAATCTGTCGGTTTTTTGAGGACGGGCAAGTACTATGATCAAAAGTGAAACAGCTATCATCCTGAAGGCAAAGAGAATATGCCTGAGATAATTTCGAAATGTAATATTTGCCTTGCTGAAAGATTCAAGGCCAGGCATATTTAATGCAGCAAATGTCATATGCTGTTTAAGGATATAAAAAGCTATCATTACCGGGACGATGGCCAGAATCCAAAGAAATAATGGTTCAGCAAATGTTATTCCTTTCATGATACTTTCTCTTTATTTTCGTCAGTAAAACCAGGAGTAACATCCTCTTCCTTTTGCATAGTATCTTCAACAAATGCCCACGCGTGTTGAAAATGCACATCATTTTCAACAGGATCGGGCTTGTATTTTGCAAACTTCACAAGATCAGCTCCGTTAAGTATTGATTTCAGGCTCTCATACAGCCGGTTCTTTTTAAATCCGGATTTCAATAAAGCATCAAGTGTCTCAGAAGTAGTCATTTCAAGTGAGTAAACACCATACCTGTTTTCAAGATATTGACGCAGTATTTCTGTAAGCCTTGAATAATATAATTTCACCTCTCCTTTTTGCCATAGCTGTTCATCACGCAATTTCTCAAGATCCCGGAATGCTATAACATGTGCCGGGTCAGGATTTATAACAATGGCAGGTTCTTCCTTTTTCCTGCGGTATTTCTTCAGGAGTTTTACTATGCCCCAAATAGCTGCTGCTATAATAGCTGCCAGGAGTACCCAGGGGAGTATTTCACCAAGAGTAACAGGTGCTCCAAGTGGTTCAATAATATCAAATATCTTTGCACTGTCAGGAGGAGTCAGGTTAACTCTCATTACCTGCAACGGCAAATAATCAGAATAGAACCTTTTTATTCCCGTTTCACTTTTAAGTTCAGCATAAACAGGTGGAATATCATAAAAGCCAGAATCAAAAGATGTTACAAGATACTTATGTGTTGTTTTTAGAAGATTATCCTCAATGTCGATGCTATCAGTTACAGGACCTGCAACAATTTCAATATTACGACAGAGTGTATCGCTAAGCTGCTGAAGACTAAGTTCTACATCTTTAGGTTGAATAACTGTAACAGTATAATTGACCTGGTCTCCAATATAGAAAGTGGAACTATCGAAAGCTGCAGTGACTTTTATTTCCTGGGCCTCAGTTATAGAAAAGAACCCGGAAATAAATAACATTAATATGACAGATATTTTAATTCTCACCTGCTCTCAAACAATTTTATCAATGGTTTAACATAATCTTCACCTGTACTTATAGGTGCACTATCGACTCCACATCTTTTAAAAATGTTACCTATAACCGAAAGGTGTTCTTCCCACCATCTCCTGTATTCATTTCTTGTGATTTTAGACGAAGTATCAATCCATTTTTCACTACCTGTTTCAGAATCCGTCACTTTTATCAGGCCGACATCCGGAAAAGTTGTTTCAAGAGGATCAAAGACTTTAATAGCAGCAATATCATGTTTGTTAGAAGCTATACGTAATGCTTCTTCAAAATCGGGAGCGATAAAATCAGATATAATAAAAGCTGTACATCTTTTCTTAATAGCATTGGTCAGGAAACGCAACGGTTCATCCAGGTCCGTTCTCTTGTTTTCCGATTTGAAACCAAGCAGTTCCCGTATAATCCTTAGGATATGTTTTCTTCCCTTCTGAGGTGGTATAAATTTCTCAACCCTGTCAGTAAAGAAAATAACACCTATCTTATCATTATTGAATATTGCGGAGAAAGAAAGTACGGCAGCGACCTCAGTCATAATATCTCTTTTAAAACTTACAGTAGTTCCGAAGCTTCCTGATCCACTCACATCGATTAGCAGCATTACTGTCAGTTCTCTTTCCTCTTCGAAGATCTTTATATATGGATGGTTGAACCTGGCAGTAACGTTCCAGTCGATGTTTCTTATATCGTCACCATACTGGTATTCCCTTACTTCACTGAAAGCAATACCACGTCCCTTGAAAGCACTGTGATATTCCCCGGCAAAAATATGCCGGGTTAATCCCCTGGCTTTTATTTCAATTCTTCTGACCTTCTTTATCAAATCTGTTTCTTCCACAACCTGACAGAATTTTGTGATTAATGTGAGGTTTATTCAATTGACTGACAGCTGCCCCGTTTTTCCCGAAGGGTAAAAGAAGATATTCCTATGGAACTTCAACTATGTTAAGAATCTCTGATATTATCTTATCCTGATTAACATTTTCAGCTTCAGCTTCATAAGTTAATCCTATCCTGTGTCTCATTACATCCGGACAAACTGCCCTGATGTCTTCAGGAATAACATAACCTCTTCTACGTATGAAAGCAAAAGCTTTTGCAGAAAGAGCCAGATATATAGAAGCTCTGGGTGATGCACCATAAGATATCATATTTGTAAAATCAGAAAGTCCATATTTTCCCGGATTTCTGCTTGCAAAGACAATGTCGAGAATATAATTCTCTATCTTTTCGTCCATATATACCTCTCTTACGACATTTCTAGCCTTTATTATGTCAGAAGTTTTAAGGACAGTGTTTGTTTTTGGAAATTCACTGGCCAGATTTTCCCTTACAATTAATTTTTCTTCATCCATTGAAGGGTAATCTATCAGCACCTTCAGCATAAATCTGTCGACCTGGGCTTCAGGCAGAGGGTATGTCCCCTCCTGCTCTATAGGATTCTGAGTTGCAAGAACAAGAAATGGTTCATCCAGCTTAAAGGTTGATTCACCTATAGTAATCTGACGTTCCTGCATAGCCTCGAGAAGTGCACTTTGTACCTTTGCAGGTGAACGGTTTATTTCATCTGCAAGAATAAAGTTTGCAAAAACAGGTCCTTTTTTGACTATAAATTCTTCCTTTTTCTGACTGTAAATCATTGTGCCTATAAGGTCTGCAGGAAGCAGATCAGGAGTGAACTGGATCCTGCTGAATTTTGCATCAATGATTGCAGCCAGTGATTTTATAGAGAGTGTTTTTGCCAGACCGGGAACACCTTCCAGAAGAATATGTCCATTGGCAAGTAATCCGATCAAAAGGCTGTCCGTCAGATGCTTCTGGCCGACTATTACCTTGTTCATCTCCATCCTGATGATATCAACAAATGAACTCTCTTTTTCAATCTTTTCGTTGAGTAATTTAATATCAGTTGTTTGCTCCATGATATGAGTTTTTTAATCAGCTAAGATAATAAAAACAGAATCGTTCTTGTTTAAAGAATCTCTTCTGAAATTTCTGATCACAAAAGAAATTATCTATTTAATAAAGAGGTGTTAAGGAAAGTTAAAGTTATGTTAAATTCAATGACAGCGGGTTCCATTTAAACTCTGCTCTTAAAGAACTCCTGACTAAAAGCAACAATTCAAGAGGAATAAAAGCAGTATTGAATGCATTGAGAAATATTATCTGCACTACAAAAGCGATTGGGGTAAGAAAGAATACCCATCTGAACCAGATATACCAGTTTTTATTGAAAATCAGACTTACAAGACACAGAAGAATAAATGGATTAAGCCATATAATATTAAGATTCCATTTCAATTGCTGGTGATCAGAAAAGAAATTAAAGAAGATCATCAATAGCGCCAGTATAGAAAAAATCGTAAATACCACAATATCAATAACCAGGTTTGCTTTAATACCTCTGACAGTTGAAGAAAGGATAATTACTGCAATCAGCAGGAGAGAAAATAAAAAGAGAGGCGTTGTAAGGAAGTGTTGTTTGATCTCCGGTGGATCAAATTGAAGAAGAGTTTCGGGATTCTGTAATAACGGGATCATTTTTCCTGAACGATTGACTACAGCCTTTGACAATCCTTCCTTTAGTTCATCCGGAAGGAACATCCTGTCCCTGAATGAAGCTTTCTTATTACCGGGTGTTCCAATAAGCAGATCAACACCTGTCTGAAGCCATGGATAAGGCCTCTGGTATTGGTTAATCTTTTCCCTGAATGTAGGGATATCTCTCTTATCTTCAGGCGGATATAAGAGTTTATCTCCTAATGCTTTCTCAAGTAAATCCCTGATACGGGTGGAACAATCATCATAAAAAAAATCGTACCTGTATTTTACATTCTCAGGCTTCAGGTTTTCCTGGATCAAAGCCAATAATATTTTGATCTCATCAGGTTCGAGGTTAATCTTCTGCTGATATACAGAGCGGCTCTCAAAGAAATATTCCTGAAGAAACCTGTCAAACGGATAGACCCCAAGCATATATTCAAGTCGTCCCTTGGCAAATTTCCATACAAAATTTGGCGTTGCAAAATCAAAAACGCCCCAGTTATATGCCCTGTCAATCTCATCCTGCGGAATCACTATCCTCAATGCACTATGACCATATATTGAATAAGTTTCGGTACCAGGCCCGCAGGTAATAAGATAAATCTCAGTATCAGAAGGAATCTGCGATGAAACATTTATCAAGCCTGAAATGAGTATAGTTAAAATTATAAGACTTTTTTTTATCATCAGTGTCTGTTTTGTATAAATAGAAACAACAAAAACTATACTAAATTGCAAATAAGAATTAAAATAGAAGCTAAATACTGTGATTTTTTTTCAAATTGGATATTAGTTTTAATTTTGGAAAGCAATTTTTAATGAAAGATGAATTTAGAAGCTCTTAAATGCTTAAATCCGGTATTGCTGGCTTTAATTGCTACATTATTTACCTGGGCAGTTACGGCACTGGGTGCTGCTATGGTTTTTTTCTTTAAGAGCATAAACAAAAAGATCCTTAATTCAATGCTTGGTTTTGCTGCAGGAATAATGATAGCTGCCAGCTTCTGGTCTTTACTTAAACCTGCAATTGAAATGGCTGAAGCAGAAGGTTTAAACCCATGGATGCCTGCAGTTATCGGATTTCTTGCAGGAGGAGCATTTTTATTTTTAATAGACAAGATATTGCCTCATTTGCACCTGGGATTGTCAATGGATAAGGCAGAAGGAATAAAAACATCATGGCAGAGAAGTGTGCTGCTAATTCTGGCAATAACTCTGCATAATATACCAGAGGGACTTGCAGTTGGAGTAGCGTTTGGAGCAGTAGCATGTAACTCAGATCCGGAAATCTTTACGGGTGCTGTTGCCCTTGCCATAGGCATTGGCCTTCAAAATTTTCCCGAAGGAGCTGCCGTCTCAATCCCCCTCAGAAGAGAAGGTTATTCGAGGAGGAAATCTTTTTTCTTCGGACAGTTATCCGGACTGGTGGAACCAATATCAGGTGTACTAGGCGCATTTGCAGTCCTGATGGTCAAACCTTTGCTGCCGTATGCGCTTTCTTTTGCAGCAGGAGCTATGATATTCGTTGTAGTTGAGGAACTGATACCTGAATCTCAGACCGGTCATGAAACTGACTTGTCAACAATAGGTGCAATGTTCGGTTTTGCAATAATGATGCTGCTTGATGTTGCACTGGGATAGACAATTATTGATTGATGATTAAAGATATGTGATGAATGTTTTATGATAATAAACCAGTTTAAAATATGAAGTTATGAAAATAAAAATCTCTCTCTTTGTTTTGATAATTTATGGTATATCAGTAAGTTGTAATCAGAAAGAAAAGTTCCAGATCACTGATCTGCATATTCACCTGAAAGGAAATTTCTATATTGAGGATGCAGTTAAAAAGTCGGAAGCTGAAAATATCAGGTATGGGATTGCATTTAACTGTGGACTTAATTTTCCTATTCATCTGGACAGCCAGATCGACTCCGTATTATTGATAATGAAGGATTATCCTCAGTTTTTAGTTGGAATGCAGGCTGAAGGTCGTGAATGGGTTGATATTTTCTCCGATGAGTCAATCAAGAAATTTGATTATGTATTTACAGATGCAATGACATTTACGGATGAGAAAGGCAGGAGAAACAGAATATGGCTTAAGAATGAAACATGGATTGATGATGAAGAAGAATTCATGGATTATCTTGTTAAGACCATTGAAAAAATAATGGGTGAGGAACCCATTGATATGTATGTGAATCCTACATATTTACCTGAACAGATGGCTGACCGGTATGATATTTTCTGGACTGCAGATAGAATGGACAGGGTAATAAAAGCAGCGAAGGATAATAATATAGCCATTGAAATTAATAACAGGTTCAGGATTCCCTCTGAAGCATTTATAAAACGTGCAAAAAAAGCAGGAGTGAAATTTACTGTTGGTACTAACAATGCTGACGAAAACTTTTCAGGAGCAGAATATGCACTCGAAATGATAGATAAATGCAACCTCACTGAACAGGATTTCTTCCTTCCCGGCAAAAATAAACAGAATGGATAGTCTTGATATATTCAGGACATTAAAGTTTCTGCCGGGTATTATACTTGGTCTTACGATACATGAGTTCAGTCATGCATATATTGCACACAGGTGTGGTGATTCAACCTCAAAGGACCAGGGAAGAATAACCCTTAATCCTCTTAAGCATATTGATCCTATAGGATTTATAATGCTCCTCGTTGCCGGTTTCGGTTGGGCTAAACCTGTTGAATTCCACGAAGAAAACCTGAAGAATCCCCGCAGGGATGTTCTTAAAATCGCTGTTGCAGGGCCTGTTTCAAATGCTATTCTGGCAATGATACTGTCAGCACTGTTTGTTATTCTGAAACATCTGGAACCTTCGGGTTTTTATGAGGGCAAATATTTAATCACTGAACTGTTCGTTTATGCAATATATATTAACTGGGGTCTTTTCATTTTTAATCTGATACCCATTCCCCCACTCGACGGCTCACACCTGTTATTAGGTTATTTCAAAAAATATCCTGCTCTATATACTGCATTATATAAATATGGAACTCTTGTCCTGTTCGGACTCCTTATAGTTTCAGCAATAACAAAACTTAATCTTTTGCCAATATGGCCCCTGATTGAGTTCCTGGGAAAAGGATTTCTTATCCTTCTTGGATATCATATTTAACCTGTATTTACACTGCATTCTTATTTATCTTTTTGAAATTACCTTATTATTTTGTATATTGCAGGAAATAAGCATGTTGTGAAAATTATTCTGCTTATACAAATGATCATTATGGCAGGTTGTATTATTCCTCAGACCGACAAATATGAATCTTTGAGACAAAGAATGGTAGAGACTCAGATCCGTAACAGGGGAATAAGAAATCCTGCTGTTCTTGATGCGATGAAAAAGGTCCCAAGGCACCTTTTTATTCCGGAGAATTACAGGGATGAATCTTATAATGATTATCCATTGCCAATTGGTTATGGACAGACAATATCCCAGCCCTATATTGTTGCTTATATGACTGAAGCTGTAAGGCCGGACAGTAAGAAGAAAGCCCTGGAAATAGGGACAGGGTCGGGGTACCAGGCAGCTGTTCTGGCTGAAATAGTTGAAAAAGTGTATACTATCGAAATAGTACCTGAGCTGGCAAAGGAAGCTACAGCGAGGCTAAAGCAAATGGGGTATGATAATATAATATGCAAGTACGGTGATGGTTATCAGGGTTGGCCGGAACATGCTCCCTATGACATAATAGTAGTTACTGCTGCACCTGAAAAAATACCTCAGCCTTTAATAGACCAGCTTGCAGAAAATGGAAGATTGATCATTCCTGTCGGGGCCCCCGGTGCAGTACAGGAGCTGATATTAATTACTAAAAAGAGTGGAAAAACTGAAACTCGCAGGCTTAGCTTTGTTAGATTCGTTCCATTTAAAAGGTTATAACCTGGAATAAAGCATTAATAGTATGCCCTTTGCGTTCTCATCGTGCCTTGCTTGAAATGCATGCAAATTAAAGAGACGACCTGTTATGTTGTCTCTTCTGTGATTCCGGCGCGATTGTTCGTCCCGATCCTTCGGGACTCACGAGCTCGTCACTTTGTTCCTCGGTTCGAACTTTGCCTTCCCTTTGCGTGCAAAAACCGATCAAACTGACCACCCAAAACCGGAGTAAACTGACCATCGATTCCGGTTTAAACTGACCACCCTATTCCGGAGCAAACTGACCACCAATAAAATTACGATTTTTTCATGATGTCAATGCCGTATTTTCGTGCATTTATTTATAAATAAACGTACGATCAATGGCCAATAAAAAGACAGACATGAGTAAAGTAAGAAAAGTAATACAACTGTATCATCAAAAAAGGGGAAAGCAGTTTATAAGCAAGTATTTATCTATTTCCAGGAATACTGTAAAGAAGTATATCACTTTATATCAACTTCTTAATCTAAGCATTGATGATATAAATCAAAAGAGTGACGGGGAACTGGAAGCGCTGTTCAGCAATAATAAAACACAGACCTTATCACCTAAGCTTAAAGCTGTTTATGATTTTTTCCCTTACATGGAACGAGAACTGAAGAAGACCGGTGTTACAAAGTGGGCTATGTGGGAAGAATATTACAAAAAGTATCCTGATGGATTAAAGAGTTCTCAGTTTTGTGAGCATTACAAGCGCTGGAACAAGAGAGTTAATCCTGTGATGCATATGAATCATAAGGCCGGAGATAAGATGTTTGTTGATTATGCCGGTAAGACTGCATAGTTTCACACTTTCTATATAGTATTACAACAATGCAACACAACAGCCTGGGACTTTGGGACCAGGCTTTTAAATTTATATTCTATTATAGAATTCTTAACATCTTAATATCATAGACTATTAGGAAGGAATTATTTACCTTTATATTTTTATAATACATTTACTGTCATGAAGCTAGAAAAGATTTTAGGTCAATTAAACTCTTTTGAAAAGAATCCATTTTTAAAAATTATTACGGGAATCATAGAGGATTCACCCAAGAAATCTAATGAAATAGACAAAATAATTTCAGGCACAGAAAAAGACTTGAAAAATGTCGACGATTTAAATATAGTTGCTGTTTTTCAATTAGTTGAAGACGAATTTACTTCTTTCATCAGATCTGAATTTGGGAAAGTTGGTACACAGTTAGATATATTAATAGACATCATAATTAGAGATGGTAATTGTATTCTAACAAGAGATTGGTTTAAAGTATTATATGAAGAAGAGGTAAAATCGATCAAAAGGAAAATACAGGAATTCAATAAAGATACTGAAGCAGAGAAATCCCTTATAGAACCCTATAGGCTAAGAGATTATAATATTTATAAAAAATGCGTATTGACTGCATATACAAACGATCAAGAAAGAAACTTAGACTTAAAAATAACATGGGATGAACAATGCATTTTGAGTACACTTTCTAAGACTTTGGAATTATCGCAAGCCGAAATCAAGCTAATCAATTACTCAGTAGTCAATATTGAGAAACAGGATATTGACCAGCTTATCAATGATTTAAGAAACCTTGGAATTGCATTTTACTTAAAGAAATCATCAAAAATATATATCCCTGATGAAATTGTAAGGGTCTTAAGAAGAATAAGAGGTAAAGAAGTATCTAACAAATATTTTCGTCGAGTTCTTAATCAATTAAAAGAATCGCAGATAAATTGCATTTGTAAGAAGCACAATGTTGACTGGAAAAAGCCTATAGATGATAAGATAAAGAATATCATCGAAGAAGGTATAAGTTTCAGATATATTTTAACGGATGGTATTTATAGAGATGCAACTAAGATATCTGAAAAGAAAGCTATTATAAACGAATTAATTGAAAAAGGATTAGGAATCCCTCAGATTAGAGGTGTTACTCTCGAAGACAAAATACAAAATCTAATATACTATTTTGAACAAGTCGAGAAAGATGACAAGATTAGCATTTCAATTGACGGTTATGATAAACTCTTAGCAGATTTAGCTATTAAAATACCCGAAATGGGATCATTTATAAGAAAAGAATTTAACCTTCAAAAGGAGGATATATTATTAAGTTCTTATCTTCTTGATTTTAATATCAAACCCAAAGACATTCTAGATGTTATCCCGGATAAAATTATTAAAGAGTTTTGTGATAAAATGTCCATTAAATCTCGTGGTAATCTTGTTTTAAATATCTTGGAAAGATACAAAGGAGTAGAAAATCTATATATTGAAAACTACAATTTAATTGCATTCAGAGATATTAATGGATTAAAATCTAATGGATTGGTTGTGAAAGAAGCAGATTTAGGAATAAAGTTCGAAGAAGTAACGAAATCAATTCTTAATAAGCTGGGATTACAAGTTGATGACAAGCTAAGGAAATCTCTTAATAATGCAAAAAACAAAATAGACATTGTTATAAATATTGGTAATAATGAATTAATTCTTGTTGAATGCAAAACTATTAAAGACTCAGGATATAATAAGTTTTCTTCTGTTTCAAGACAAATTAAATCCTATATAGAATTAGCTCAATCAAAAGAATTTAGAGTAATTAAAAGTCTTTTAATTGCCCCTGAATTCAGTGAAGAATTCGAGAAAGAATGTAGAGAGGAATTTGAATTAAATCTGTCTTTAATTACTGCTCAAACACTTGCGAATATTCTGACCGGGTTTAAAGCAACTAAACATAAGCAGTTTCCATATAAGCTTCTGATGAAAGATGTTTTAATAAGTGAAGATTGGATTATAAAGGCGATAAGTAAATAGTCTATATTATTATTCCCGC
>CAZDOM010000031.1:0-25963 GCA_964507015.1 uncultured Rikenellaceae bacterium
TTAACAGAGGCTTCCATTATTGCCTCAGGCCCTTTATCGGAACCTTTTATCCAGGTGCTTGTTTCATCATATGGTACAGGGACTATGATTATTCGTGAACTATCATAATTATATATCACTTCATTACCACCAAAATTCATAACAGGAAATATTTAATCAGCTTTTGCTGTACCTGAAGGTTTCTTTCTGGCAGGAGTCTTCTTTGCAGATTTGGCCTCTTCCCCGGATTCGGGTTCTTTTTCATCTTCGGATTCTTGAGGATCAGGTACCAGCAGGTTAAGTGTATGCAGGATATTATACCATTGTAATATTTTCCTGATATCGCTGTTATAAACCCTGTCCCTGTCATACCCTGGAATAACTTCCCCGAAATAAGCTTTTAGCTTCTCAGGGTTGGACTTAAAATCAATTGTGGCGCCACTATTCTCTTTTTCATAAATCATGTCAAAGACTTTCCCCAGTGGTAAATCTTCATCCTGAGTAAAAACGGATATCTCCTCCAGCGAGCTTACCTTGGCAGAGCCGAAAGCACTACTTCTTTTTTTTGTTTCCAGGTGTTCAACTACAATTGCATTTTTACCCTGGGCGATAAATTTATAGAGACCAGGTTGACCCGATATTGACAGTATATCTTTTAAAACCATAGTATTTATTTTATCTGCTAATTTAATTTATGTATTAATATTTTAATTAAAATATGCAGTTTTATTGATGATCACGCTATATTTCTTTCATTCTTGATCTTCTCATAGGCATCATTAACCATCCTGAACTTCTCACCAGCTGTTTTTTTGAATTCTTCACCCAGATGACTCACCTTGTCGGGATGATATTTCATTGCCATTCTCCTATATGCTTTTTTGACCTCTTCATTCGAAGCTGAAGGTTCAATTTCCAGAATTTTATAAAGAGAATCTGTATCGGGCACAAACATATTCTTTATCGACTGGATATCAGAATTATTGATCCCCATGTATCCTGCAATCATTTCAATTGTATTTATTTCTGATACATGTATTGTTCCGTCAGCGAGTGACACGTTATAAAGAAGGTGAAGAAGCTGCAAACGTGAAGAATAGTCCATATTACGGCTGATCTGTGTACAAACATCACGAAGAGGAATATCCTGCTTAAGCAGGTCTCTGAGCATCATAGATGCTTCAGCAGCAGATTCTCTTCCGAATTGTCTTACAAAGAACTCCTTTACATAATCAAGTTCTGATTTCACAACTTTCCCGTCGGCCTTCATAACAGCAGCTATCAGAACAAGCAGGCTTACGCCAAAAGCAGCAGGTGTTGTTCTTAAATCAGAAGATGAATAGGCAGCTGTTCTGATTGTTGTATTATCGACTATTGAACCGACCAGGAATCCAAGAAGACCACCTATCGGACCTCCCACTACCCATCCAAAACCTCCGCCGATCCATTTGCCAAATCGTGCCATTTAATTATGAATTAAGGTGTGTTATCAAATCGTCATTAATACTCAATATTACTGGTATAATCATATCATTTTCAGAATTATTGATCACATAATCTGAAAGTTTTATTCTCTCGACATCTGTCATCTGGTTATTTATCCTTTCCATAACCTGATCCCTGCTCGACATATTACGTTGTGTTACCCTCGAAATCCGTTCCTCCACTGGTGCTACAACAGTTGCTACTCTGTCGACCAGCCTGTTACCTCCGCTTTCAAAGAGAATCGCAGCTTCCATTATTACATATGGAGTTGTCTGTTTTTCAGCCCATAGGTTGAAATTTTCAAACACATGAGGATGTACAAGATAGTTAACCTGTTCAAGAAGATCACGATTATTAAAAATAATGGAAGCCAGTTCAAGGCGGTCGAGTTGTCCACCCGGATAGATATCCCTGCCAACTATACTGTTTATTTCCTTTTTAATATTATCATCATGGTCCATTATCTTACGGGCTTCAGGATCGGCAGAAAATACAGGTATACCAAGTACATTAAAGACCCTGCATACCGATGTCTTACCGCTTCCTATACCACCGGTAATCCCAAGTTTCATTAATGGTTTTCGTTCGTGTCTCATCGCTGGTGTTGCCATTTCTCAAATACCAGGAATACCGGAGCTGAAAGACATAATTACTTTATCCTAAATGTATTTGATCCTGTGTGCTCCTCTATTTAAACGAGAAGAATATCGTATCGGGTTTTATCGAAGTTATCCTGCATTCAGATTTAATCTGTGAATTCAGATTCTGGATAAGCCCTGATGTTATAAAGTAAAAATCAGCTGTACGGATGTTTCTTGTCGGTTTATAACTAACTTTTGAGAAATCGATTGTCAATGGTGAACTATTGCCAGTTACCTTCATCTGAAGTATTGAATATCCGGGTCCGCTAAGATAAATAGATACTCTTGATGGAAGATCTTCTGCCAGTCCTTTGTCTTTTGGCATATTGGTATATCTGACAGGATACCTGATATTTGTATCAATATCCTTTTCCAAAGAATTAAGATACCAGAAGATAAATGACAGTAGCAGGAAAAAAGCGAATACTACAAAATTCCTGTTATTGAATTTGAATCCCTTCTTAACAGGTTTCTCCTCCCGTATTTCTTTTTTCTTTTCCATGCCGCATAAATTATATTATCCCTCAACTGTGGGATCTTTAAGAAGGGCATTCTTATCAACCTTCAGTTTAAAATCTCCGCCAACATCCATCATAACATAATTGTCTTTTACCTCCTGTACTCTTCCATATATACCACCTGTTGTAACTACCTTATCTCCTTTTTTAAGTGAGCTACGATAATTTGTCATATCTTTTTGTTTTTTCATCTGAGGTCTTATCATAAAAAAATAAAAGACAACAAATACCAGTAAAAGAGGTAAAAAGGTAATTAAAGCATTACTTTGCCCTGAACCCGATGTGGGCTGTCCCATTAAAAATATAAATGCAAAATTGGTCATTGTGTGAAATATTAATTATTAATTTATTGATTATTACAAATTATCGTTTATTACTTCTGCTGTTATTTTCAGTAAAATGACAGGTGTTTTGGCATTCGATTTTACAGTAATTGTTTTCGTCTGGATCCCGCTTCTTCCTGAAGTATCAAAAACAACCTCCAGAGTACCTGATTTCCCGGGCGCTACCGGCTTCCTGTCATATTTGGGTACTGTACAGCCGCATGTTGTAGATACCGATAATAAAACAAGATTGGCAGTTCCTTTGTTCTCAAAAGTAAAGATACAGCCAACCTTTTCTCCTTCATTGACTTTTCCAAAGAGATGTTCATATTTCATAAAAGCAATAACAGCAGACCCTGTATCTGATAAGCCTGATTTTGCATTATCCTCGCCCTTCTGTGTTTTGCCGCTGCATCCAGCAGCTGCCAGAATCAGTATGACCAGAAAAAGCTGAATATTTGTTTTTTCAATATTACCTGTCATATATGAGCTTTCAATTTTCAGGCTGTTCTCCAATAAGGCCTCTGCCATACTTCTTAAAAAGTTCCTTTACTCTCATCTCCCTTACAATATTATCAAGAATGCCGTTGACAAATGTACTGCTTTTTGACGTACAATAGAATTTTGCAATTTCAATATACTCATTAAGAGTGACCTTGACTGGTATTTCGGGGAATTCAAGGATCTCTGTAATGGCAAGTCTCATCACCAGGATATCCATGAGTGCAATACGCTCCAATTCCCAGTTAGTGGTATTACTTTCAATAAATTCCGAACATTTCTGTTCATTCAGGACAGCCTTCCTGAATAATATTTCAATAAAACTCCTGTCCTCTTCATTCTTAAATAATGGCATCATTGGCATCTGTTCGGCTGGATTAGCCTTGCTTTTCTTAAGAGTTTTTTCAATCATAATAAGTACATATCCCATGTCATCGTTCCAGTAAATACTCTGTTCCTCAAGACAGGAAGTAAGATCTTCAGAACCGGCAAAAAGCTCATTAAGAAGCCTGATGATGAATTTTTTATCGAGCTGATAGTCATAATTGATGGCATTCATGTATTCCGAATAGACAGGCCAGACAGTCATCTTATTATACAGAAGCCTTACAACATGATAATTATTAATCCATGAAAGTTTTTCAGATGTTAAATATTTATTAAATGCGATGTTGTTTCTCAACTGTGTTATAACCATATTATCTACAAACCGCCTGTTGGGATTAAGGTCTTCAGGAGAAGGGATTTTTTTTTGCCGGGCCTGTTCAATTTTTTCAGCGGCAATATCGGCTATGTCCAGAATAAGCAGTAGAAAATAATGATAGAGATCATAGGTCTTATTAATACTGAACATTAACTCTTTTTCAGCTCTGACCAGGTCATTATCCTCCCTCCGGTTAAGTGCATAAAGAGCCATAAGTGCTTTTATGCGTAACAATCTTCTGCTTATCATCTTTAAAGAACCACAAATTCCGCTGCAAAATTACTCTTTTTCATTACTCATCAAAACATTAAGGTAAATTTAGTAGTTGTGCAGAAAGCTATTTTTTGATTTGAAAAAAATATTGTTACATTTGACAATATAAAATAAATCCCTAACCTTAACTGACTTAGAAATGGAAGACGAAACAATTAAAGAAAATCTGAACGAGAGTGAAGGGAAAAACCAGAAGGAAGAGATTTTCACCAGTGTGGTTCGTGCAGGTAAAAGAACATATTTTTTTGATGTAAAAGCAACACGGAAAGAAGATTATTATCTTACAATTACTGAAAGCAAGAAGCGACTAGGAAAAGAGGGTAAGTTCTTTTATGAGAAACATAAAATCTTTTTATATAAAGAAGATTTTGACAAATTTACCGAAGGATTAAAAGATGCCGTTACCTATATAAATAACGGAAGGGACGAGTCACAGTCTCCCATAGTTATGGAAGAGAGCGTGAAGAACGAAGAAGTACAGGCACCTTCCGCGGAAGAGTTTACTGATGTAGATTTTGACGATCTCGGTAAAAAATAGGGACTTTCCTGTTATTTTCCTGAAATATATTTCAAATGTCTGATTATGTTCTTCTTATATTGGGTATAATCCTGATGCTGCTTGGCATTATTGGTTGTCTTGTACCAGTGTTACCGGGGCCGCCACTTAGCTATCTGGGATTAATAATGCTTCATGTTACCAGATTCGGACATTTTTCACCAACAATACTTATTTCTCTTGCGGTGGTTGCCATTGTCGTAACCATTCTTGATTATATTGTACCTGTTTGGGGAACAAGAAAATTTGGCGGATCAAAATATGGGATGCGAGGAGCAACAGTGGGTCTTATAATAGGATTATTTCTTGGTCCTGTTGGAATCATACTTGGGCCCCTTTTCGGGGCAATCGTAGGGGAATTGATCTTTAAGGATGATATGAAATATGCGATAAAGGCAGGTTTCGGAAGCCTGCTGGGATTTTTAACAGGTATAGGACTGAAGCTCGCCGCTTCATTTGTAATAACCTTCTATTTTATTAAGGAGCTTATAGCATAGAGGTTCAGACACCGAGGGTGGCAACCATCACAGCTTTTATGGTGTGGAGCCTGTTTTCAGCTTCATCAAAAACAATTGAATGCTCTGATTCAAATACATCTTCTGTGACCTCCATGCCATCGAGACCAAATTTCTGAAAAATCTCCTCTCCTACCTTTGTTGCCCTGTTATGAAAAGCAGGAAGGCAGTGAAGGAATTTCACACCAGGATTCCCGGTCTTGCTGATAACCGACATATTTACCTGATAAGGTCTCAGATGCCCTATTCTTTCTTCCCACACTGATTCAGGCTCGCCCATTGATACCCATACATCAGTATATAGAAAATCCACACCTTTAACAGCCTCTTCAACATTATCGGTAATTGTAATTCTGGCTCCAGTTTCCTTTGCTATAGCCCTGCATTTTTCAACAAGCTCATCAGCTGGCTGGTATTTTCCAGGGGCAGCAATCCTGAAATCAATACCCATTTTTGCAGAACCGACAAGCAGTGAATTTCCCATATTGAATCTTGCATCTCCCATGTAACAGAGTGTCATTTTGTTGAGAGGTTTATCAGAAAACTCTATCATTGTCATCAAATCGGCAAGTACCTGTGTCGGGTGAAACTCGTTTGTGAGTCCATTCCAGACAGGGACACCTGCATACTCCGCCAGTTCTTCAATTATCTCCTGTCCAAAACCCCTGTACTCAATCCCGTCGTACATACGGCCAAGCACCCTGGCAGTGTCTTTCATTGATTCCTTATTCCCCATTTGCGAGCCGCTCGGGCCAATATATGTTACACAGGCCCCCTGGTCAAAAGCTGCCGTTTCAAAAGCACACCTTGTTCGTGTCGATGATTTTTCAAATATCAATGCTATATTTTTCCCTTTAAGATATCGAACTTCCTTTCCCTTATTTTTTTCTTTTTTAAGTTCAGATGAAAGATCCAGGAGGTATTTTATTTCTTCCGGAGAAAAATCGAGAAGCTTTAAAAAATGTTTGTTTTTAAGACTTGAGTTCATTCTTGGTTACCTTAATAATTGAGGTGGCTAAGATAATAAAAATATTGGCGCCAGGTTTGAGGTGTCATGCTACTGCAAATGAAAAAATACTGGTTACCGGGAGCCGTTTACCAGGTTTTTATCGCCTGTTATCTTCGTATTCCAAAGTGATCTTTGAGCCATACTTTTTATCGGCAAGTTTAAAGGCTTCTGTGATCACACTCATCCTGCCCCCTTCTTTAATAAAGTTAAGACATGCTCTTATCTTAGGGGCCATGCTGCCTCTTGCAAAATGTCCTTCATTCAGATATTTGAGGGCATCAGTGTAATTAAGGAATTCCTTTATTTCCTGGTTTGGCTTCTTATAATTTATATATATGTACGGCACATCTGTCAATATATAAAACTCATCAGCACCAATCAGAGAAGCTAACAGTGAAGATGCAAGATCCTTATCAATCACAGCTTCAGCCGGACGTACATTTCTCTTTTCATCAATATATACCGGAACGCCTCCTCCACCCGCAGCAATAACAATATTCCCCGCCCTGGCAAGCTCCCTGACGAGGGAATAATTAAAAATATCGACAGGTGCAGGAGAAGGCACCACACGCCTGTAACCTCCGTTCTCCTTAACCTCCTCCCTGAATATCCATCCTTTTTTTGAGGAAAGCTCATCCGCCTGCTCCCTTGTATATATTTTACCAATTCTCTTCTGTGGGTCGTGGAATGCAGTATCATCTTTATTGACTACAACAGATGTTACAACACAGATTACATTTTTTTTGATATCATGTTTATTTAAAACGTTTCTGAATATTCTCTCAATCATATATCCAATTCCACCCTGGGAATCAGCCACACAGATATCGACAGGCATCTGGGCAATATTGTATATCTGTTCTCCTGCATCATTCCGCATAAGGATATTACCAACCTGTGGTCCGTTACCATGAGTTAATACAAGATCATATCCTTCTTTGATGAGAAAGATTAGATTTTCAAGTGTTTCGGCTGTGTTCTCTTCCTGTTCGTCAATAGTGCCAGCCTGATCGCCTCTTAAAAGTGCATTGCCCCCAAGGGCAACAACTGCCAGTTTCTTTCCCATATAATATCCTTCTTTTATAAAAAGGTGGTTAAATTATTTTAAAATCTATCAGAGGATCACAAAGCTATCTATTTCCTTTGAACTTTTCTGATAAAATTAAAAACAGACAGATAAGTGAAACCGTTATATTATTAGTCAGTGAGTTCATTAAAAACTATGACGAAAATTGAAATTAAAAAAAAATGTTACATTTACATAATTCTAAAAAATAGGTTTGTGAGATTCAGATCCGGGTTAATTATTGCAGTAATATTTATATTAACGGGGTATTCCTGTAAAGAAAGAGGCTCAAAAAACATTGATCAGGGTGAAATTCATTATTCCATAGAATATATGGATAATGCAAACATTATGCCCAGGGAATATATGCCCAAGAATCTTGTTGTCTCCTTTAAAGATGATAAAATACTTTTTGAAATTGCGGCTCCTTTCGGGAATGCTGGGATCTATAACCTGTCAAATCCAAAGGAAGGGATCTATGACACATATCTGAGTCTTCTGACAATACGATATTTCTATTCCTCAAAACCAGGTGAGCTACAGCCCGGGTTTGAAGCAATGGATGGTATGGAGATACATAAAACCAACAGGACAGCAGTTCTATGCGGTTTTAATTGTAAAAATGCAGAGGTGACCTTCCCTGCCGACAGGAATAAAAAATATGACATATGGTATACTAATGAAATAGACGTAAAGAATCCTAATGGCTCAACACCATTTTATGAAATTGATGGAGTCCTTATGAGTTTTTTCTTTTTTCTTGGTCCTGCCGAGTTACGGTTTAATGCGGAAACAGTTTATAAGAAAGAGATTTCCGATAAAATGTTTGAGAGAAGAGAGAAATACCTGCCAGTATCTAGGGAGGATATAAATAACTTTATCTCTAAGATGTTAGGCCTGTTTATCAGTTAAGCCACGGTTATTCTGCCAGAAAAGCCCCCCTTCCAGCATTGTTAGTCACTTTCAGTAAATGTTTATAAAATAGTTTATCCTGTATTTAGTCAGGATTCAAAATTATTACCTTTGAGGTGTTATTTATAGGCAGTTCATGAGCAAGAGTAAGGAGAACAGTTCAAAAAAAACAGGAAAATCGGACAGGACACCTGGGAAATCGAAATCATTTTTCAGTGATGAGAGGATCAGGTTTGTTTTCGGAGTTCTTATTACCGGTTTTGCATTATATCTTCTGATTGCCTGTATCTCTTACCTCTTCTGGTGGAAAACAGACCTCAGTCTCCCAAATTCTGAAATAGTATCAGGTCCGGATGTAGCCGTTAAAAACTGGTCGGGGAAAAGCGGACACTTTCTGGCAAAAATGATAATCGGTTATGGATTTGGATATGGCGCCTTCTTTATTCCATTGATCTTCGGTACTATAGGTTTATATCTTCTTAACTTCCCCAAGTTAAAACCAGGGGCTCTTATTATAAGATTTACTTTCGCTGTCATCATCTTATCCCTGATCCTTGGCTATATTTTTGGTCAGTCTGACGGGTATCTCTTAAGTGGTCCCGGCGGCGCCCAGGGATATCTTCTAACCAGGTGGCTGAATGCATTTATAGGTAAAATAGGGACCGGAATAGTGCTCACACTTCTGACAATCTCTTATCTTATTTTTGCCCTCAGGATTTCTCCATCCTCATTCGGTTTTAAGAAACCTTCCTTCAGATTTTTCGGGAAAAAAGATAAAGAAGACCCGAACATAATCAATGAATACGACAAAGATGCATTTACATCAGGATCAGGTGATCCAGACGAGGATATGGTTGAATTCCTGATAAATGACAGGACACAAACCAATGATATTCCGGAAGAGGGTGTAAAAGAGAGGAGAGGTCAGGATGGCGGCTCTCTTATTCGTGATCTTGACAATGAAAGCCCGGCATCATCCACGAAAAATGATGTTGATATTGATATTATTAAGCCAGAGGTAGAGGACCTGCTGACAGAGGAGGAAGTGGATTCAAGGATGGAAAATTATGACCCGCGTCTTGACCTCTCTCACTATAAGTTTCCTCCTGTATCAATACTGAAAGAACACAGAACAGAAAGTGCTTTTGATAATAATGAGGTCTTCGAGAATAAGGAAAACATTATCAAGACACTCGGAGATTATAAGATTAATATCAAACATATATCTGCAACAGTAGGTCCGACAGTTACCCTTTATGAGATCATCCCCGAGCGCGGTGTAAAACTTGCACGTATAAAATCTCTCGAGGATGATATCGCTCTTAACCTCTCAGCAATGGGTATAAGGATCATAGCTCCTATCCCTGGAAGGGGAACTGTCGGCATTGAAGTACCAAACAAAAAACCTGAGATAGTATCAATGCGATCATTGATCGCTTCAAAAGCATTCCAGGAGACTAAATTTGATATTGCCCTTGCCCTGGGCCGGACCATTACCAATGATCCATATATCGTTGACCTTACAAAAATGCCGCATCTGCTTGTTGCAGGTGCAACAGGACAGGGCAAATCGGTTGGTCTTAATGCTATAATAACCTCGATCCTCTATAAGAAACATCCTGCTGAGCTGAAATTTGTCCTTATAGATCCCAAAAGGGTTGAACTTCCATTGTATACAAAGATCGAACGGCATTTTCTTGCCAAACTGCCAGGGGAAGAAGATTCAATAATAACTGATACTAAAAAGGTTGTAAATACTTTATACTCCTTATGTATCGAAATGGACAACAGGCTTGAGTTACTTAAGGGAGCCCAGGTTAGGAACATAAAAGAGTATAATGAGAAATTCATATCACGCAGGTTGAGTCCTGAAAAAGGACACAGGTTTCTCCCATATATTATCCTTATAATTGATGAGTTTGCTGATCTGATAATGACTGCCGGGAGGGAGATAGAAGGTCCGATTGGCCGGCTTGCCCAGGTTGCACGGGCAATAGGGATTCACCTTATCATCTCAACCCAGCGTCCAACCACTAACATCATAACTGGCTTTATAAAAGCCAACTTTCCGACAAGGATTGCCTTCCGTGTGTTCTCATCTATTGATTCCAGGACTATCCTTGATCTTACCGGGGCTGACCGTCTTGTTGGTAACGGCGACATGCTTATATCATCAGGTGCCGAACCTGTAAGAGTACAGTGTGCATTTATTGACACCCATGAGATTGAAGAATTAACCGAATATATCGGATCACAAAAGGGCTATTCTGATGCCATGCACCTGCCTGAATATATTGATGACAGTGAATCAGGATTGATAGAGGTGGATCTTAAAAAGAGAGATCCGATGTTTGAGGAGGCAGCCCGCCTGGTAGTACAACACCAGCAGGGATCAACATCACTTATCCAGAGAAAACTTGCAATTGGATATAACAGGGCAGGCAGGATAATTGATCAGCTGGAAGCTGCCGGTATTGTAGGACCTTTTGAAGGAAGTAAGGCCAGGGATGTACTATGCAGCGATATTTTTGTTTTGGAACAGATTTTGAAGGATCTTGAGTAAACATATAATTAATGAAGTTTACAATATCCCTTTTTATAATATTTCAGCTTTTAATAATATCCGTCTCGGGCCAGGTTGATCCTCAGGCAATTAAAGTCCTTGACAGGTTTTCTTCAACAGCAACCGGTGCTTCTTCTGTTTCAATGAAATTCCTAATGATAACAACCGACCAGGTTGAGGATACAAAAGATACCCTAAATGGTTCTGTCATTCTGAGTAAAAACAGATATAAGCTTGCTCTGCCAGACAATATAATATGGTATAATGGTGAGACATCATGGAGTTATCTTCCGGTTGAAAATGAAGTCACAATAACAAAACCTGACAAAAAGGATGAGTCTTTTCAGACAAATCCATCATCTATCTTTACAATGTATAAGAAAGGTTATAAATCCCGGCTTGTTGAAGAAAAATCAAACCTCTATATTATTGATCTGTATCCCGAGGATATTAATAATAATGATCTTATAAGGGTAAGACTATCAATAGCTAAACCATCCTTAGACCTTAAGAACTTTGAATACAAGAGAAGAGATGGTATTACAATTGACCTGGTAATAACTGAATACAATCTCAAAGTAATTCCTTCCCAGGGAACTTTCATTTTCTCTCCGTCTTTGTATAAAGATGTTGAAATTATAGATATGCGTTAATTCCTTTCAGGGTATGCAATTCTGCCATGGTATATGGTAGAGAGTCTTTTTCTGAATATTTCTTTAATATCTGATATATTCTTGAATGTAAGCGGTATGTCAGAAAACTGTCCATCCTGTTCCTGAATAATAAGTATTCTTTCTACCATATCCGTGATGCTCTCCTCGGAATAATCACCCAGACTACGTGATGAAGCTTCAACAGCATCAGCCATCATAACTACTGCAGTCTCCTTTGAAAATGGTTTTGGCCCGGGATAGGTAAATTCCTTTTGCATATCTCTTTTCCCGGGGTTCATATCTATATATTTCTTGTAAAAG
Organism: uncultured Rikenellaceae bacterium; assembly: GCA_964507015.1. Lineage (GTDB taxonomy): Bacteria > Bacteroidota > Bacteroidia > Bacteroidales > VadinHA17 > LD21. The sequence goes on from CAZDOM010000031.1 coordinate 12,019, forward strand.
TAATATGCTACAGTTGTTCCATGATGAGTCCTGATAAAATCTATTATCTGGGCAGGTATTTTGTAGTTCTTTGCCAGTATTACTCCATTCTTAACATGGTTGATAATCACACGCGAACTAAGCCTCGGATCAAGTTTATCATGAGGACTAACACCATCTTTCTGGTTTTCGCTGTAATATTTCGGATTGGCTATTTTTCCTATATCATGATATAAAGCCCCTGCTCTTACAAGCAGGACATTTGCTCCAATAACTCTTGCAGCCTCTTCAGCCAGGTTAGCAACCTGCAGTGAATGCTGGAAAGAACCTGGTGCCTCTTCAGCCAGTTTCCTTAATAAAGGCTGATTGGTATCAGCTAACTCCAGCAATGTTGCATCTGAGAGAAAAAGGAACCTCTTTTCAAAGAGGAGTATCAGCGGATAACAAAGCAGGATCATTGCCCCGTTTTCAGCAAAATGGATATAATCCGAAAGGAGAATTTCTTCTATATTACCACCCTTCATAAAAAAACTACCCAGGTAGAATGTCGAATAACTTATGATTACCAGTAAAGCAGTGAATAAAAGCTGTGCACGCCTGTAAATATTTGTTAATGTGAATATTGCCACCATCCCAACGATGAAATTCATCAGTACAAATTCAAAAGAATTATCGATCATAAAGGCAGCCAGCAGAATTGTTATAAGCAATATAAACAAAGCAAGACGGGCATCATAAAATGTCCTTATCATAACCGGTATTATAGAAAATGGTATCAATAAGATGAAACTTATTCCCGGCTCATCGATAACCATACGGGTTATTCCCAGAAAAAGAATAATGATTAAAAGGATAAACAGTAACTTACGCTGAGTAGTAAGTATTTCACTACGAAACTGCAGAAGAAAGACATATAGTACAATATAACATAAGGTGACCACTGAGATAGTTCCAATAAGTTCAAGACGACTTACTTGTTCACCACGAAGCAGTATCGCAACAACACCAGCTATACTCGCAAGAAAGTAAAAAAAGGTTAAGGTACTACCTCTTTTTACCTTTCGGAATTTTAAAATATCTGATGCAGATGGGAACATTTATTCATATTTTTTCGTCACAAAAATAGGGATATTTACCGGAATTTTTAATAAAATCAGTTAACTTACCTTCTTATTACCGTTGATGTCAGTATCTTCCAGGTTCACAAAATCATTTATATTTTCTATGATGTTACTTATCAATAAGAATAATTCATATTATTATTAATTTTGCTGTAAATTAAATAAGGATGCAGAGTTACATATGTGAGAATGTTTTTGTGCCCTTGCGCTCAGGCCCTTCACACAGAGATGAAATGTTGAGCCAGGTTCTTTTCGGGGAGAAATACATTATTCTTGACAGTTCGGGTCACTGGTTAAAGGTTGAGACTAAATTTGATAATTACCAGGGTTGGATAGATTTAAACCATCTCCAGCATACAGAGGATAATAATAATAAATCAGCCGCTCATGTCTTAAACAAGTCGCTTTTATGTTACAAAAACGATAATACAAAACTGGTCCTTGAACCTGGATGTGAAATATATAATCCTGACTACGATAACAAGAAATTCGCAATCGGGAATAATATATATACAACTGATAACAACTTCAACAAAAGCCACTTAACAACATCCAGCTCTTTTACTGACCTTGCGATGAAATTTATTAACAGCCCATATATCTGGGGAGGTCGTATCCCTTCAGGAATAGATTGTTCAGGATTTACCCAGCTTGTTTATAAAATTAAAGGTATTGCGATACCGCGTAACAGCTGGCAACAGGCAGAAGCTGGAAGTGAAATCAGTTTTATAGAGGAGACAGTACCTGGTGATCTTGTCTTTTTCGATAATGAACATGGCAGGATCTCACATGTCGGAATGATTATTTCGAGGGGGCTTGTCATACATGCCTCAGGAAGGGTCAGGATCGATACAATTGATCATCAGGGGATTTTCAAGAAAGAGATCCGGGGGTATTCGCATCATCTCAGGTCTATACGCAGAATAGCCTGATCAACCAGTTCCATTATAGCGTCTTCTTCGATTGATGCTTTTGCTTCTATATCATAGCATTTTTTTAATATTCCTTTTACGAAGTCTTCATCTTCCAGGGTGCCGATATTTGTTTTAACATTCAAAAATGCACCTTTTATACATGAACGCAGAGCCAGTGCACCAACACCTGCATCTGTCACAGAAGAAGAATTCCCCTTCTCCACCATCTCCCTTATCACAGGGAAAGCAGAATATGCTGTTTCCATTACATTATATGGTACTATAACAGCATTTTTGGTAGCCTTTTGGATAGCTACGTTTCTTACCTGTATCTCTTCGTTTGTTTTTTTCGGCAGCCTGTAAGCATCAATAATACTGTTAAAGGCTTCTGTATCATCATCAACCATTCCAAGAAGCCTGTTCTGTATCTCTTTTCCTCTTGCTGCAATATCAGAAAACTCTTTCCACCTGTCATCCCAGCCTCTCTTGTGGCTCGACAGATTTGCGACCATTGTCCCCAGTGCAACACCAAGAGCACCGATATATGCTGATATTGAGCCACCACCAGGTGCCACTGATTCAGAGGCTGTTTCATTCATGAATGCTCTAAGATCCATGTCGACAAGTTTCTTTACACTTTTGTCTTTCATAACAAATTCTATTATTTTTTCTTCCGGATTGAATGGATGTATATCATTTAATCCCATAGATCTGACAGCTATTTTTATCAATTCATTATCTGATACTCCCACCGATCTCTTTTGTTTCTCGAGAAAATATTTTCCTGCATCCAGCATAGCCTTAAGAGGTATCAGTCCGACCAATTCAGACCCGGTAACTCTTATTCCGCGCGCATCTGCTTTATGGCATACTTCATCAAATGCAATATGTACTGGTGTTACCGAGATATTCGTTAGGTTCATCGATATCTGGGCTATTCCATACTCCTCAATATACCATCCTATTGCCTTCACATTTTTAAGTGTACCCGGTACACTAATTTTTTCTCCCTTTTCATTTTCGATAATGCGTCCTTTTTCCCTGATATCGAACGCGACTGCATTTGCCCTTCTTGTTGATGTAGTATTAAGGTTTACATTGAATGCCACGAGGAAATCCCTTGCACCAACAGCTGTGGCACCCGACCTGGGATTGAATTCAGCCGGTCCGTAATCGGGTTTCCACTTTGGATCTGCCAGTCTCTTTTTTAATCCTTCATATTCCCCCTGTCTGCAGCTTGCAAGGTTTTTCCGTTCTTCCATGAGTGCAGCATTCTCATAACAGAATACTGGTATATCGAGTTCATTTCCGATTTTTTCTGCCACTTTTCTTGCATAAACGACCGTCTCTTCCATAGTAATCCCCGTCACCGGAATGAAGGGACACACATCTGTGGCGCCCATCCTGGGATGCTCACCGTGATGTTTTGACATATCAATCAGCTCTGATGCTTTTTTAACTGCCCTGAATGCGGCTTCAGAGACTCCTTCGGGATCTCCTACAAAAGACACCACTGTCCTGTTTGTATCTTTACCCGGATCAATATCAAGCAGTTTAACTCCTTCAACAGATTCAATAACTGATGTTATCTGTTTGATAACTGACATATCCCGTCCCTCGCTGAAATTAGGAACACATTCTATGATCTTTTTCTCCATAATTCTTTTGTCCTACCCCCCTGCCCCCCTAAAGGGGGGTTAAAACCCATAGTGTTTCATATTCAATATACTGATTTATAGCCCCCCTTCAGGGGGGTTGGGGGGTATATAATTTTCCCTTTAAGTATAACAGTATCAACCAGGTCACTGCCAAAAGCATATGGCATGAACTCAAATGATGGTATCTCTTTTGTAATAAATATGTTAGCAACTTTACCCCTGGCAATTGATCCATGGGTTTCCGACAGTCCCATCGCACAGGCAGAGTTAACTGTTACAGCATTCAAAGCCTCTTCAGGAAGCATCTTCAGCTTAATACATGCCATTGACATAACCAGCTTCATATTTCCTGATGGTGATGATCCGGGATTATAATCTGAAGCCAGGGCTACCGACAGACCTGCCTCAATCATCCTGCGAGCGGGAGGATCAGGTAGTCCCAGAAAAAATGCCGATCCCGGGAGAAGTGTGGGTATTGTATCAGTTCCAACAAGGGCTTTGATCTCTTCCTCTCCTGATCGTTCCAGGTGGTCTACTGAGAGAGCATTGTATTTAACCCCGGTCTGTACACCTCCCGAGAAATCAAGTTCATTGGCATGTATCTTTGCAGGGAGACCGTATTTTATGCCGGCCATAAGTATTCTTTCCGTCTCATTAACGGTAAAAAAACCACGGTCACAAAAAACATCAATATAATCGGCTAGTTCCTCAGAGGAAACAAGAGGTATCATTTCATTAATAATAATATCAATATATTTCTCCCTGTCATTTTTGTATTCTTCAGGTATAGCATGAGCCCCAAGAAATGTTGCCTTAACTTCAATCGGAGAGTTGTCTTTTATTCTCTTTATCACCCGTAACATTTTGAGTTCATCATCAACAGTAAGACCATATCCGCTCTTTATTTCAACAGCACCTGTCCCCAGGTTTATTATCTCATTAATCCGTATCATTGATTGTGTAAAGAGATCATCTTCTGAAGTCTCATGCAGTTTTTTTGCAGAATTGAGAATACCTCCTCCCCTTCTCGCTATCTCTTCATATGAGAGTCCGCGTATCTTATCGGTAAATTCCCTTTCACGGCTTCCTGCATAGACAAGATGTGTATGTGAGTCACAAAAAGAGGGAAAAACAAATCTTCCTGATACATCAATGATATCTATCCGGTCATTGTTTTTCATCCCCGACTTCCCCGGGAAATTCTTCATCTCACCGAAATCAGATATCGTATCCTCCTCAATATAAAGGTAGGCATCCGGGATTGTTCTTATATTAGACATTTCGCTACCGCATATCTTCTTTTTCGGTTCCTCTTCAACCTGTATCAGCCCTTTGATATTTCTTATAAGCAATCCCATATAGGTATTTAATCGTAAAATTAATAGCCGAAGGTAGCAAATATTAAAAAATCAGTTCAATATTTCGGTTTTTCTTTATCTTTAGCATTATCAACCAAAAACATAACCTATGAAAAAGATCCTCTCATTTCTTATAATTGTCTTTATAGCATCGAATGTATACGGACAGGAGGAGCAGAAAGAGGAGATAAAAACCGGATGGAATTTTGGAGTTCTGCCTGCAATTACTTTCGATACTGATATGGGTTTTCAGTATGGTGGCCTGATTGATCTGTATAATTACGGTACCGGTGACATTTATCCGGATTATTACCATAAGTTTTATCTTGAAGTATCGAGGTTTACAAAAGGAAGTGCCATTTACAGGTTAAATTATGAATCCTGGGATCTTATCCCCGGAATCAGAACCTTTTCTGATCTTTCACTCCTGACAGACAGGGCATACGATTTTTATGGTTTCAATGGATATGAAGCTATAATCAACAAGGGATGGTCTGACCAGGATCTTAATACCGGAGATTACCAAAGCAGGATGTTTTACAGATTTGATCGTTCATTACTAAGATTTAAAAATGATTTTGAAGGAAAGCTATCCGGCAAAAATCTGAAATGGAATGCAGGGTTTGCCATACAGAATTTCAAAATCGATTCAGTAGATGTTGCCAAATTCAATAAAGGTAAGGATGTTGCTGACTGGCTTCCATGGGTAAGCGATGTTCCGGGTCTTTATGAACTTTATAAGGATTGGGGCATTATTTCCCCGGAAGAAGCTGACGGAGGACTTATAACTACGATTAAAGCGGGTGTCTCATTTGATTCAAGGGATAACCGGCCCAACCCAATGAAAGGCCTGTGGACTGAAGGAGGTATAGAGTTATCAGCAGAGTTCCTTGGCAGTGAAGCAACATTTGCTAAGCTTTACTTCACTCATCGTCAGTATTTTACATTGATTCCCAAAGACCTTAGCTTTGCTTACAGACTGGGCTACCAGCAGACTTTATTCGGTGATGTGCCTTTCTATTACCAGTCACAGGTTATCGTTTCCTCACTCAGGGGAGCTTATTCCGAAGGTCTGGGAGGTTCAAAATCATTAAGAGGAATATGGCGTTACAGGGTTATTGGAAATGGATTCTTTTATGGAAATGCTGAATTCCGGTGGAAAGCAATACGATTCAATTTCATCAACCAGAATTTCTATATAGGGCTTAACCTGTTCAGCGATTTTGGTTTGGTAACCGATAAAATTGATTTTGCCATCCCTGATTTGAGCACCACAAGCTATAACAGTACTGATTTCTTCAATGAGGGTGCTGAAAATATGCATGTAGCTGCCGGAGCAGGATTGAGAATAGTAATGAATGAAAACTTCATTATAGCTGTCGATCTTGGAAAGGCTTTTAATGAGCAGGATGGTAATATGGGATTCTATATGGGATTGAATTATCTATTCTAGGAGTTAACATGTACTCACCCTCTTTATCCCTCCCGCCCTTGGGTCGGGACAGGCTCTCTCTACTTCATAAAGAGGCGGAAATTATCAATTTACAATAGCATAAATCACATGCCCCGCATGAAATAGGCTAAGGCTACGCCCATATAATTTCCAATAACATATCCAATAATACCTACTGTAATTCCGGTTATAATAACTTCTTTGTTTTTCAATGAAGCGGCGACAACCGGAACAAAGGGTGGGGAGAATACGAAAGCTGTTGTTGTAATAAGATAATTATCTGCATCTACCCGGAAAATAACCGATAATATAAGGTGTAACACTAATGAACCGAAATAACACCATGTTACAAATCCAAGCAGGTTGAGCATGCCAAGGCTGAAGATGGCTCCCAGATCTGCCATTGATGCAACCAGAAAAGAAAATATCAAAACAAAGTACATACCCAGCTGAAAGGTCTTTTCAATCCTGTTTACCCAGGTGAACAGTGATGCAATGATGGCAAAAGTTGTTATGGTAAGAATTACCACAGGATCCTTTATTGCACCAAATATAAGTATGCTTATTCCTACTGATGCACCAAGTATCAGTATCGCAAGGCCTAAACCCTTAAGAAGTCGGGGTAACACATTTTTTTTGAACATCCCTGAATAATCTTCAAAGCTTTCAGCTCCCATAGTATTCTCTTCCGTTTCATTATGCACGGTGATCTTTTTAAATGGTCTTAAAAATGCCCTGAAAACACGAGGCCCGGCTGTAATGAAAAAGATAATTGTTGCAGCACCAACAAGCATATCATAGGTGTTGGCCATGACAAAAGATGTCGGATCCACATCCAGTGCAAGTTTAAGAGATACCATGTTTGGCGTACCTCCTGTATACACTCCTACCAGCATACCTCCGATTTGCCATGCATCGGGAACAGAGTTTCTGAATATCAGAAATCCTGTTACAATGACCACAATAATAGATACCAAAGCCAGAGCCATTGAGATGAATCCTTCTTTGGCATACTTAAGCCATCTTCGGATATTCAGTGAAAAAAGAAGGAGAGGAAATGCAAGTACTCCGATGGCTTGCAGTGTATCCTGTGTAACCGCAATAGTATTTACTACAATATCATCCTCAGATATTAGTCCCATTTCCAGGAGCTCCTGTACCTCTACGGAAGGCAGAAATGATTCACCCTTCAGGGCTTCCTGGTATGCATCACTGCCATTTGGAATGATCCCTGTCGTACTCAGTATCAGACCAAAACCATATGCAACTACAATTGAACCTAGCTTCTTAAAGAAGGTCCATTTTTTACACATCCATATTATTACCAATGGAAATGCAAAATAGAAAATTACCAGCAGAATAACTTTTATCATAGGGCAGGGTTATAAGTATATCAAAAATAAAAAAAGCGATTTACCGGTGAGCAAATCGCTTGAAAAATAAGTATTTATACTTATCTACTTTTTATTCTCATCACAGTCGCATTCATCAAAACTCTTCCGGTATTGTTCTATAGCCTTCAGGCTCATACCCATACTCGAGAAGCCACCGTCATGAAACAGGTTCTGCATTGTTACTTTCCGGGTAAGATCGGAGAATAGTACAACACAATAATCGGCACACTCTTCCGAAGTTGCATTACCCAGGGGTGACATTCTTTCAGAAAAATCAACAAGTGAGTCAAAGCCATGGATACTTGTTCCTGCAGTAGTAGGTGTAGGTGATTGTGATATTGTATTTATCCTGACCTTCCTGTCGCGACCGTAGATATAGCCAAAACTGCGGGTTATTGACTCAAGAAGGGCTTTGGCATCACCCATATCATTATATCCGGTAAGCGTTCTCTGGGCCGCAACATAAGAAAGTGCAACAACAGAACCCCATTCCCGTATCGCATCAATTTTGTATGCTGTCTGCAATATCCTGTGGAAACTAAGAGCTGAGATATCAAATGTCTTCAGCATATTTTCATAACTGGTATTTTCATAAGGTATATCTTTCCTGACATTTGGCGACATTCCTATTGAATGAAGGATAAAATCAAACTGACCACCAAAAAATTTCATACTTTCAGTCAGCAGTATTTCTATATCCTCCATTTTTGTGGCATCGGCAGGAATAACTTTGCTGCCTGTCATTTTTGCCAGTTCATTTATTGTTCCCATCCTCACTGCCACCGGTGAATTTGTAAGAACAAGCTGAGCTCCATGTTTCGATGCTTTCAGAGCCACCTGCCATGCAATTGACTTATCATTAAGTGCACCAAAGATTATTCCTTTCTTTCCCTGTAATAGTTTTCCTTCCATGTCTGTTTCAAAATAAGTTCAAATTTTATGTCTCCTTTACTATCACCCCCAACCCCCTAAAGGGCTTAAAACATTTGATAATCAATAAGTCTCCTCTAGGGAATTTAGGGGCGAAAAAGTGGAAGATGAAATATTATACTATTTTAATTCTCAGCTGCTTTTATCAGTTCCTCGGCGTTTTTTATTGCTGTCTCTGTTATTACTTTTCCGCTAAGCAATCTGGCAACCTCCTGAATCCTCTCTTCGGATGATAACAATTTAATCCGTGTAATTGTTGACTCAGCTGTATCATCTTTATAAACATGGTAATGTTTTGTACCCCTTGAAGCAACCTGCGGCAGATGTGTTATATTGATCACCTGCATATATTTTCCCATTCCTGCGAGTATCATGCCCACTTTATCAGCAACCTCTCCTGATACTCCGGCATCAATCTCATCAAAGATAATTGTGGGGAGATTTGTATTCTTTGTGAGCAACGATTTAAGGCTGAGCATGACCCTTGATAATTCACCCCCTGATGCTATCCTTGCCAGGTTTTCAGGTTCTACCTGTTTGTTCGCCGAAAAGAGAAAATCTGCATGATCACTCCCTGAAGAGGTGAATTCAGAAAGAGGTTTCAGAATAATTTTGAAACGTCCATTTGGCATACCGAGCTGTCTTAACAGGTCGGTAATCCTTTTTTCGACATCATGTAAAACAGCGTTTCTTTTCTCTGAAATAGTTATTGCCAGTTTAGTCAGATTCTCAGTCTCTTTCGACAGAAGTGATTCCAGCTCAATTAACCTGTCATCACCAGTGATAATTGAATTAACGAGTTTCTTTATTTCCTCCCTTTTTACAATAAGCTCACTGAGAGAGGATACCCGATGTTTTTGGATCAATGAATAAATTGTATCAAGCCTGTTGGTTATATGTATAAGTCGCCCGGGATCAGCATCGACAGTTTCAGTAAGTTTCTCAATTTCGCCCGCTATATCATCCAGTTCGATATAAGATGATTCAATCCTTTTCAGTATTTCCGCTAGCTGTGGCATAAAGGAGATGATCTTTGAAAGATTCACCTTAACCTCTCTCAGGTTTGAAAGTATAGAATTCTGGTCGGATGAAAAAAGAACTGTTGCATTACCAAGGGCAAGTTTTATCTCTTCTGCATGTTCCAGCAGCTCATGTTCCTTTTCAAGCTCTTCCTGCTCACCATCTGTCAGTTTAGCATCATCAAGCTGTGTAAGCTGAAACTGATAATATTCCAGGTCGGCTCTGTTCTGATCAGCTTTTTCCTTCGCTTCTGTATATTCCTTTTTCAGGGAGCGATATTTATAATAGGCTTTCCTGTAGTCATCCCTGAGTTTTATTGTACCGGCAAAAGAATCAATTACATTAAGCTGGAATGAGTTATCATTCAGCATCAGTGTCTGATGTTGTGAATGTATGTCTATCAGACGATCACCAAGTTCTTTCAGGAGGTTTAGAGTAACAGGTGTATCATTGATAAATGCCCGGGACTTACCGGTCGTGTTAATCTCTCTTCTCAATATTGTAACCTGTTCATAATCAAGTTCATTGGAGCTAAAAAACTGGTTAAAATCATATTCTCCTATTTTGAATATGCCCTCAACAACACATTTCTCATTTTTATCCAGGAGTACGGTAGTATCTGCTCTGTTCCCGAGGATCAGAGATAACGCCCCCAGGAGAATTGTCTTACCGGCACCTGTCTCTCCGGTAATAATAGTCAGGCCATCTTCAAGATCAATATCGAGATCTTTGATAAGTGCATAATTATGAACATAAAGTTTGGTAAGCATGGCCTTCAGGGAGTATTAGCTGGATGCTGTTATTTTCTCATATTTTGATTTGTTGGCCGGATCAATTTCTGTAAGAATCTGTACAACACGACCTTTTTCTTCGGGGAAGGCTTCAGAGAAAATGTTAATCAGTTCATCTGACCTTGCATCCATTACAATCTGAACGAGGTACATGAACGGATCAGGTTTTTTTCTGTAAACTTCCTGCATGAGCCTCAGGCTCTCAACTATAGATGCTCTTGCTTCCGTAGCTTTTGATTCCAGCTTATCAAGTCCATTAAAATTATATTCATAGATAAACTGCCTTACAGGCTCATATTCCTTATCAAGGAGGTTCTTCACAAGCCAGTACCGGTTACGGTTTCGTGAACCATCATAAGGTTTCCATCCGGTCTCAGGTGCATTTTGTGCATTCAAGACAATTTTCTCAGCCATCTGGAAAAACTCTGTTCCTCCTTCAGATGAAAAAGAGTCATAATCAAAGCCAAGTATTATATAAGTATAATATGCAAGAACAGATACAAGATTCGACCTGTGCGTGGTTGGATCAAATTCAAGTGGTTGAAACTCTACATACCTGAATCTGAAGTTATTATCAACAAAATTCAGGATTGTCGAATTATAGGTTGTGTTATAAACCGGCCGTTTAAGCTGTACCTGAATGGTTCCGTTGAATTCATCGGCTGATATCTGGTTGGTAATATTTATCAGAATATTGCAATCGATCCTTTCTGCATAACTGAAAACATGGTTGGTCCAGACAGTATTATTCATGAATTCATATATATCATGCTGCATGTTCTCAAAAACCTGGCGGTTGGAACCTTGTACTCTTTGTGCTGAAACCTGGACATTACAATTCAGTTCCTGCGAAAAAAGTGCAGCTGGCAGCAGTAACAGAATTACAATTAATAAATATCCCTTATTTTGTTTTCCTGCCATTATTGTCTTTTATTTGAACATTGACACAATCCTGTCAAGAATATCCCTTGCAACCTTGTCCTTTGTTTTCAACTCAAATTTATCAATATTATTATACTTGTCAATGACAGTAATTTTATTTGTATCATTGCCAAATCCGGCTCCCTTATCTTTGAGTGAGTTTAATACTACAAAATCAAGATTTTTACCTTTTAACTTGTTTTTTGCATTAGCGATCTCATTATCAGTTTCCAGAGCAAATCCTGCAAGTATCTGCCCGGGTTTTTTCATATTACCAAGAGTCTTTGCTATATCAATAGTAGGTTTAAGTCTCAGGTTAATGAAATTATCGCTTTTCTTAATCTTTTCAGGATTTTGTTCAACCGGAGTATAGTCCGCAACAGCGGCTGATAGAATTGCTATATCGCATCCGGGAAATCTTGAGATACATTCTGATGCCATCGATTCTGCAGTAGTCACTCTTGTAACTTTCACCTCACTATTACCTGGCATTATCTCAACAGAACCAAGTACCAGGTCAACAGAGGCACCCATTTCTGCTGCAGCATCAGCAAGTGCAATTCCCATTTTCCCGGAAGAGTAGTTACTTATAAAACGAACAGGATCAATAGGTTCCCGCGTAGGACCGGCATTAATAAGGATCCGTTTCCCTTTCAGCGGTTCAGTTATTTTTTTTTTTGTAAAGAAGTTTGTTATCCTCTTTACTATATCTTCGGGTTCCGGCATTCTTCCTTTCCCTTTAAGGCCGCTTGCCAGATCTCCTGTATCCGGATCCAGTATAATATTCCCGAAAGCTTTCAATGTCTCCAGATTAATTACAGTGGCCGGGTGACCCAGCATATCCATATCCATTGAAGGTGCAATGAATACAGGACAGCGTGCCGAAAGGTATGTGGTAAGAAGCAGGTTGTCGGCTATACCGTTAGCCATCTTAGCTATTGAATTTGCAGTTGCCGGAGCAATAAGGAGGAGGTCAGCCCATAAACCAAGATTTATATGGCTGTTCCACTCACCATTTTCAGGCCTGTAGAAATCCGTAAGAACAGGATTATTTGATAAAGTGGAAAGTGTAAGAGGGGTTATGAATTCTCTTGCTCTTTCGGTCATAATAACCTTCACCTCAGCACCCTCTTTGACTAAAAGCCGTATTAATGATGCTGTCTTGTACGCAGCAATACCACCGGTTACACCAACAATTATTTTCCTGCCTTTCAGCATTTTATTTTATTCTTTCTCTGCCTTTTCAGGGTTCCTGTGGAATATTTTTCCCTCTTCAAATTCCTGAAGTGCAATAAGAGTAGGTTTTGGTAACCTCTCGTAGAATTTTGATATCTCAATCTGTTCACGATTTTCAAAAACCTCTTCGAGATTATCGCTGTATGATGCAAATTCTTCAAGTTTCTTGTTAAGCTCCTGCTTAATTTCAACAGCAATCTGGTTTGCTCTTCTCGATACAATAATTACTGTTTCATAGATACTGCCTGTTTGCTCGGCAATTTTATCGATATCGCGTGTTACTGTTGTTGAAGGGGCATTTGATTTTCTATAATCCATAATATTTTATTCGTTATTCGTTATTTGCTATTGGTTCTGAATCTGATTCTGTATTTCCCAATTTCAGGTATTCACTTATCTTGTTGTATATCCTGCTTACATCTTTCATGTATTCACTTTCAGGAAACTCCTCCATAAAAGAATAATAGTCGTCAAGGGTATTCTGATATCTTTCGCGCTGCTTATTGGCAAAACTATTCTCAGCATAAAGGAAAAGTGAGCTCAGTTTAAGATACATCATCTCTTCTCTGTATTGCGATACAGTATACTCTTTAAGACTATTTGTAAGAGCCGTTATTGCTGCCTCATACTTTTTCATATCGTAATAGAGCTTTGCATTTAGGTATGATTTCCTGACTAATTTTTCTTCAAGCTCCTTCACAAGTCTTTTACACTCATCAATTCTTGCACTATAAGGGTATCTTGTAATGAATAAATAAAAACCTTCTATTGCATTATTAGTATTTTCCTGGTCGAGTTCTGCACGAGATGAAATATAATAATCACATAATGCACTCAAATATGTAGCTTCTTCAGTGTATTTGCCATATGGAAACTGGTCAATATAAGACTTAAAATAGGCGCCGGCAGAATAATAATCTTTCATTTTGAAAAAACTCTGGGCATTCATCCAGTTCAGATCTTCTGCTTCTTCTGATGCTCTGTAGCGCGGCAATAACTGTTCCAGTAATTCAGTTGCCCTCGCATACTGCCCGTCATCATAATATTCTTTAACCTTTTTTTTCTTAAGATCGTAATCAGTACTCTTCAGGAGCTTTTCGTATTCTCCGCAGGAGCTGACCAGTACAAGAATTAGAAATGCTATATATAACCTGACCCTCATAGAAAAAT
>CAZDOM010000032.1:0-5269 GCA_964507015.1 uncultured Rikenellaceae bacterium
ACATTATTATTGTAAATAATACACTTAATATTATCATAAAAACGTGCCCAGTTTCCAAGCTCTGTCTCTTTAAGAATCAGATTCCAGACATGAAACAGCGGTTTTGCCATTTGCGGATGGGTTAGTCCCATTTTACGAACCAGCCCGTTATCTCCCTTCAGAACTGAGATAATATCCTCATCAGCAGCCATAAAACCTGCAAATGAATAACCATTTGGCCAGGCAGTACAATTTATTACATCCACGGGAATACCTGTAATAAGTGTTTTACTATCAAGCTGTTCTTCGGAATGCAATCCTGTTTTTGCAAGGGGTGGGAAGTCGGCGCCGCCAACAGCCAGTTGCTGATCTTTGCCCATAAGGGTGCCCACTTTATAACTGTACAGCAGTGGCTTGCCATTTTCCATAGTTACCGGTACAACACCATATTTATTCTCCTTTGTAATAACCAGAATGGTTTCTGTAGTATCATTCAGATTAAAGGGTGACGGTACCTCAGGTTTTGAATCATACAGGAATGGGTATAGTTTCGGGTCCTGACCTTTTATTGATGAAAAAATCATTAGGAACGCGTAAAGAGATATTGTGATTTTTCCGAAATTTCTACACTGGACTTTTGATATTCTGTTCATAATAAATATTCTTTAATATTGGTTCTTCATCTTTAATGATGCACAAACCCTTCAGATTCCATAATTTATTATTATTTACTGTTTACATATTCATAGGGCAGCCAGTCTCCAATCCTCTGCATCGCCATTCTGCCTTCCCACAATATGCCTGCCGGATCGTAGTAACCATTTCCATAGAAGTAAACCTTGTCTTTTAAAAAGATAATAGAACTGGTAGGCAGTTTTGAATAGTAACATAAAGCAAGTCTGTCGTTGAATTTAAGGAACTTACCATGTGGATCAGCAAATACATACTGAAGGATATTAAGTTTTATACCAGCCGGACTCATTACAACAAATCCTGTTGCTGTCAGGGTGTTCGTCCATAGTGTTCTGAAAAAGTGCATTCTCGAACCGGTATATGCATACTGCCTTTTCTTAATATAGAATTGTCTTTTTGATTCATCATTTGTCAGGTCTTCTTTGAAGATGATATTTCCTTTGAAAAAGAATGACTGATCTTTCCGGTAAAATTCAAATGCATCGAGGTAGTAGGTTATTTCATAACCCAGAGCCCTGTTTTCTATAAGTATCGGCCTTAAGGCATATGCTTTTAGGGTATCTTTATCAGATCCATAGTTAAATGTAATATCTTCCTCATTAAGTATTTCACACATCCTTGCATTATCGGTGGTTCCAAGAAATTCATTCCTGAATATTACCAAATTTGCTCTTCGTTGCCGGTTAACAGCCTTAGCCTTGATTACAACTTCCTGTAATTCAAACATTTTGGGTTCCAGAAAGACAATTACAGGCCTGTTTACAGGATATTCATCAAGGGTAACAGAATAATACCCTATAGCACTAATACTGATAGGCATTGATGGATTTTTTGTTATGTCCAGTTCAAAATTTCCATCCTCATCTGTATAAGTACCTATAAAACTTCCATTGATATATACAGAAGCATAATCGATCCCACTTCTTGTATTATTATCTGATACAGTTCCCTTAATAACCTGGCTAATAGTAACTATACTAAGATGAATGAAAAATAAGATTAAAGCCAGCTTTTTCATTACAGGTGTTTTATAATTGTTATCGTTGCAGAATCAGTTGCAAGATAATAAAATATGGTTACCTGCCTACTGGCGGATGTCTGTCGTTTCATTATTAAACCATTAAACCATTAAACCTTTAAACCATTTTTATTATCTTAGCACATACAAATCAATTAACCATGAAAAAACTATCAAGAAGAGAATTCCTGGGTAAGAGTGCCCTTGGACTGGGATCTGCCATGCTTGCATCACAGTTACCACTTGATCTGATTGCGGCTGTTCCAGATTCACTGAATATGCCCATAGGGTTTCAAACCTGGACAATACGGGGTCCGTTGACAAAAGATTTTCCCGGCACACTAAAAATGATGTCAGATATGGGCTATCAGAGTCTCGAGATGTGTTCACCCAAGGGTTATATGTTTGCCGGATTCGGTGCCCTGGCAAACATGACAGCCAAAGAGATGAAGAAAACCATCAACGATGCTGGTCTTATCTGTGAGAGTTCACATTATGTTTTTAATGAACTTAAGCAGAACCTCGATGAACGAATTGAATTTGCCCTGGAGTCGGGACAGAAGCAGATGATATTATCGAGCTTTGGCCTTCCGGAGAAAGCAACACTCGATGACTGGAAGAAAGCTGCCGACGAGCTGAACAAGATAGGTATGAAAGCTAAAAGCCGCGGTATGCAGATGGGCTACCATAATCATAATGGGGAATTTGAAAAGATTGACAATAAACTGATATATGATGAATTGCTGGCTCAGTTTGATCCTGATTTCATTAAAATGCAATTCCAGGTGGCAGTGATAAGTATAGGGTATAAGGCAGCTGACTATTTCAGAAAATATCCCGGAAGATTTATCTCGGCACATCTTGCAGATTATGCAGAAGATAAAGAAACCCAGGTTCCAATTGGTAAAGGTATTGTTGACTGGAAAGAATTCTTTGCTACCATTGAAACAGGAGGAGTTAAGAATATCTTTGTTGAAATGGATCCTGAAACTTTTAAGGAGAGTGCAGAATATATTAAAAGTATCTGATCATTAAGGCAGATATAATCTGTCAGTTACTGAAATTCTGTATTTGTAATAATAAATTCTTTTTATCATGATGAAGAAGGTGATTTCATTCTTATTTATCATTTCCGTACTACATTTTAATTCTTTTTCTGTAACTAATGCCCAGGTGTCAGATATTGACAAATCGATAGAAAAATACAGGAAGGGAGAACTTGTAGTAAAAGCCAAGCCCGGAGATGAGATCTCTGTTGAACAGCTCAACCATGAATTCTGGTTCGGATGCGCAATAAGTAATGGACTGGCAGGCAATTACTGGTCGAAGGACGATAAGGAAATGTATAAGAAAAGATTCCTTGACAACTTTAATTCTGCAGTAACCGAAAATGCTGTTAAATGGGGTGATATGGAGCGCCGGAAGGGCGATGTAAATTATAAGAATATTGATACGATACTGAAATGGACTGAGGAAAATAATATTCCTCTCAGGGGCCATAACCTTTTCTGGGGTATTGACCAGTTTGTTCAGCCCTGGGTAAAGGAACTGGATGATAACGAGCTGAAGGAGACACTTCAAAACAGGGCTGAGACAGTGACTGCCCGTTACAGGGGAAGATTTGCCGAATATGATCTTAATAATGAGATGATTCATGGTAATTATTATGAAAAGAGGCTTGGTCCTGATATTACAAGGTTAATGGCAGAGTGGGCACATAATGGTGATCCTGAAGCCAGGTTATGGTTAAATGATTACGATATCCTGACCGGTAATAAACTGTCCGGCTATATGGCACAAATCAGGAAGCTGCTGAAGGATGGTGTTCCTGTTGCCGGGATTGGCGTCCAGGGACATCTCCACGGAGAGACATTTGATCGTGAACAATTAAAGAATGCTCTCGATTCTCTGGCACTCTTTGACCTGCCAATACGTATCACCGAGTTCAATATGCCAGGCCAGCGCTCAAAATATTACAGGGATAAAATTCCTGAGATGACACCCGAAGAGGAAGAGATGAAAGCGAAGGAGATAGTTGATTACTACAGTATATGTTTTGCCAATCCTGCTGTTGACGGAATACTGATGTGGGGATTCTGGGCAGGTGCAAACTGGATACCGGTTTCATCACTCTACCGGCGCGACTGGTCTCCTACCCCGGCTGCAGAGGCATATCATAATCTGATATTCAATGAGTGGTGGACAAAAGAAAATGGAACTGCTGACAGCCAGGGGAAATATACAGTTAATGGATTTTTCGGGAAATACAGGGTAACTGTAAACGGAGTGTCAAAAGTGATATATCTCACAAAAGAAGAAGGCAAAGTGATCATCGATTTTTAAAAGAAATGATAGCAAACCAAAAAGATAATCCTAATTATTGAATATATTTATTTAATAACCAAATAATTAATATTATGAATAAAATTTTAAGACTAGTTATTCTTCTGCTGCTTGTCAGCACATTCACCTTTGGACAGGAAACAGGATATGTCTTTACCATAAAAAAAGAATTAGCCTGTACGCCGGTAAAAAACCAGGCTTCATCCTCCACATGCTGGTGCTTCTCTGGGATCTCGCTCCTTGAGTCAGAGCTTTTAAGAATGGGGAAAGGTACTTTCGACCTGTCAGAAATGTATATCGTAAGGCATACCTATGAGAAAAAAGCTGAGATGTATGCCAGGATGCATGGCAGCTCAAATCTTTCTGGTGGAGGTGAATATGGTGATGTAATTGAGGGAGGCCGTGAAATTGGTTTAATCCCTGAAAATATCTACCCGGGATTGAACTATGGAGAGACAAAACACAGTCATCGTGAGATGGATGCCGTCCTCAAAGGATTTATGGAAGCCCTGATTAAAAACCGTACTCTGACAACTGCATGGCTGGCAGGGATCAACGGAATCCTCGATGCCTATCTCGGTGAAATACCTGCTGAATTCACTTATGATGGAAAGACATATACACCAGCCAGTTTCATGAAGGAGCTTGGAATTAATCCCGATGATTATATATGCCTGACATCTTTTACACATCATCCTTTCTACAAACCATTTGTCCTGGAACTGCCTGATAACTGGGCTGCCGGCCTGTTTTACAACCTGCCACTGGACGAATTCATGCAAGTGATTGACAATGCCGTGGCAAATGGATATACAGTGGCCTGGGCCAGTGATATGAGCGATAAAGGTTTCTCTATGAAGGAGGGGGTCGCCATTATTCCGGAAAAGAGCTGGAATGATATGACTGAGGATGAAACATCAAAAGCATTCAGTGGTCCCCAGACTGAAAAAGTTATCACCCTGGAGATGAGACAGATGGAATTTGACAACTACACAACCACTGATGATCATGGTATGCATATAGTTGGACTGGCAATTGACCAGGCTGGGAATCCTTTTTACAAAGTGAAGAACTCATGGGGCATAACAGGTAAATATGATGGATTTCTATTTGTTTCAAAACCATTCGTAGCCCTGCGAACAACAAATATTATGCTGAATAAGAATGCGATCCCGGTAGCTATCGCCAGGAAACTGGGAATAAAATAAAAGTCTTGCAGTCTTGAAGTCTTGAAGT
>CAZDOM010000032.1:5369-25727 GCA_964507015.1 uncultured Rikenellaceae bacterium
TATGACTATGTTTAGTGATATCAAAGACAATAAACAAATGATAAGGAATATCCTGTTAGGAATTATATTATTACCACTCTCTCCTATTCTTCTGAATGCTCAGAATGTGGAAGTTACAATCACGGGGATAAAATCTGACAAGGGACAGATAGCCATTGGCGTCTTTAAAGACGATGAGACTTTCAAGAAAGAGAAAGCTTTCAGGGATCTGAAGTTCGTCAAAAAGGACATATCAGATGGCATGATGATGGTTAAATTCAGTCTTGAACCTGGCATATATGGATTATCACTCCTGGATGACGAAAACAGCAACGGTAAAATGGAATATAACTTCCTGGGCATACCAAAAGAGGGTTTTGGATTTTCTGATTATTACCATACCGGTTTAACCAAACCAAAATTTGATGCATTTAAATTCAGCATTGAAAAAGACCAGACAAAGAAGATTACAATAAGGATAAGGTATATGTGAGGTACCAGGTATCATCTTCCCCCTTCGAAGGGGTTCCGATGACTATCGGGAAGGGAGGAATCGGAAGCAACCATTTCCTGGTTTTGTTGTCCATAAAATAAGCAGACACTAAATATTTTGGTATGCCTTTTGCTATTGTTATAATGAAGAGACTATTCTTCAAAAAATTTACGGACATGAAAAAGCTAATAATTACATCGATTCTCGCAGTCCTGGTCGCAACAGGGACCACAGTTATGGCGCAGGATTATCCTGAAGAATACCTGGGACTGCCGGGAGATAATCTTAACCTCTATGCAGTATTGAAACTGTTTCAGGAATCTGAAACACTCGAGGGTTTTGAAAGAAGTCTTAATGATGAAAATTCCAGGATAAATAACCTCGATCTCAACGGCGACAATATGGTTGATTATTTAACTGTTAATGATTATGTTGATGGTGATGTTCATAATATCGTATTACGGTCAGTTCTCGACCGCAATGAATACCAGGATGTTGCTGTTTTTACAGTTCAGAAATTCCATGACGGGTCTGTTCAGATACAACTTGTGGGTGACGAGGCGCTGTACGGTAGCAACTATATCGTAGAGCCCTATTATGAGGAGACACCCAATCCGGGATACATGGGGAAGTCCACGACGATGAATGTAACTGTTGTAAGGACTACTCCATACCAGGTTGCAGCCTGGCCGGTGATAAGATTCATCTATCTTCCACATTATGTGGTCTGGCGCTCATCATGGTACTGGGATTATTACCCTCGTTACTGGAATCCATGGCACCCATTTTACTGGCACTACTACTACGGATATCATTATAACTGGTACCACTACTACTACAGGCATTATCACCACTGGCCACATTATCGATATGCACATTATAACAATTTCTACTATAACAGTGTCAGGGTAAAATCTCCTATAGTGGTTGTCAACATAAATAATGGTAAATACAGATCCACTTATGCACGTCCTGAACAACGGAGGGATGGGGAGGCTATGTATACAAAGCTATATCCATCACGTGACAGGAGAACAGCTGATGATGATCTGCTTGCAAGAGATATGAACCAGAACCGAAGATCCTCATCACAGGCAACCCGTGAAAAAACGGGAACCGGTACCAGCAAAGAAAGTTCAAGAAGATCTGCTGAAACAGTAAGTACAAAGACAGAGACAAAATCCTCGTCAGGACAAAACGCTGCAACAACTCGAAGATCATCAGGTAACACTACTGAAAGAGCAGTATCACGACCGGTACAGACTCAGAAAGCAGAAAACAGTGAAAGGCCAAAAAGCTCAAGATCAGAGAGTACAACGAGGGCTTCATCATCAAGGAGTTCAAGGTCATCCGCTACAAGTGCAAGCAGGAGTAAAACACCAGCTAAAACCAGCAGCAGTAAAAAAGCAGCAAGCTCCTCAAGCAGAAGCTCAAGTAAAAAAGATAAGGATGACAACAAATCATCAACACGGAGAAAGTAGACTTCCGACTTGCAAATTACAGGTTCCGGGAAATAATGTCAGGTTATTCCCGGAACTTTCTTTTCCAGGGATTATAATCAGATAATATTTTCATCAGCTTAATGGCGGCTTGATCGGCTTCCTCCTGAGATAAAGAGACTATTCGATAGATCACTATACTGATAAGCGCCGCAAAGAAACACCATACTGAGGTAAGGTATTCCTTATAAAATATCCCGGTGACAAGGCATGAAAACATTATCAATATCCCAAAAAGATTCATTCCCCTGATACTAGATATAAACAGAGGCCCCATCGTAGCAATAATATAAACACCAAAAGCAACCATCCCAAATTTTACCGGGAAATCATTTATATATTGAATATGGAATCCATTGATTGCGGGATATACATTATACAGTACAAGGCAGGTTGTATAATACAATGATAGAATCACCCCGGATCCCAATAACGCTTTAATGATCTTCCTCCTGACTTTTATCTCCTCCATTTTCAGAACCGCCAGAGGTAATATTACCGGCCACACTACAAGGGCCATTATGATAAAAATATATGCGGCAGTCATTTGGATATCATGATAACCACCTGATTTAAGTGTCAGCCATACCATACCCTCTGCAAACTGCTGGAAAGCAAATAATAATGGTATCTCGGCAAATAATTTTTGTTTAGGATCGCTTACTTTTCTTAATGAAGCCACTCCAATGGCAGTAAGAACTGCCCCTCCTGTAAAACTTGCACCTGCTGAAAAACACATGATTCCGGAATATTAGAATTTCATTAGGCTAAAATAATAAAACTTTTCAATGAATAAAAAAGTATGGAGGGTTTCCGTGTACCATGTGCAGTGTACGTGTACCGGTTGTAACCGTTAATTAACCGATTTTCTCTTAATTGTAAGACAATAAGGTGTAAATTTGGTATCGATCAAAATCTTTTTCCAATGGTAAAAAACACAACAGACAATTCTATCATCATCATCGGTGCAGGCTTTGCAGGTCTGGGAGCAGGTATTTATTCACAGATGAACGGTTATCATTCACAGATATTTGAAATGCATGATAAACCAGGGGGATTATGTACTTCCTGGAAACGTAAAGGATATACATTCGACGGATGTATTCACTGGCTTATAGGATCAAATCCTGACAGCGGGTTTAACAGGTACTGGCAGGAAGCAGGTATAGCACAGGCACATACATTTATAAATATGGATGAGTATATGCGTTTCGAAGGTGCTGACGGAAGAACCCTAATCTTCTATACCGATATCAACAGACTTGAGAAACATCTTCTAGAATTCGCTCCAGTTGACGAAAAACTTATTAAAGAATTCATTGCCGGGATAAGAATGTGTCTGGCTTTTGATATGCCTTCAGAAAATGCACCTTTTTTGAAGCGAATGGCTAAAAAAATTGGTATGGGATTAACCTTCATGATACATGGCAGGAAATTTCAGCAATGGATGAAAACCTCTGCTGCTGAATTTTCAGACCGCTTTAGGGATCCCCTCCTGCGCGATGCAATGAAGGAGATGTGGATGCCTGAATTCTCAATGTTCTTCATGCTTTTCACATTTGCATACCTTAACAATAAAAATGCAGGTTATCCTCCCGGAGGTTCAACTCCCATGTCAGAAACACTTGCAGGAAGGTATCTTAAACTTGGCGGAAAAATCAACTATAAAACCCGGGTTGAAAAAATCATTGTCGAAGAGAACCGTGCCGTGGGAATAAAACTAACTGACGGTACTGAACACCGGGCATCCAGGGTAATTTCCGCTGCTGACGGTTACAGTACTATCTTTTCAATGCTTGATGGCATATATGCCAATGATAAAATACGTGAGCCGTATGAGAAATGGCCTATCTTCCAGCCACTTATCTTTGTAGGGATAGGAGTAAACAGATCATTTACTGATGAACCAATATCGGTATCCGGTTTCAGTTATCCTCTCAAAGAACCGGTTGAAATCGGAGATATGGTAAGGGAAAGAATCTGGATACATCCATATAACCACGATACCTCTCTGGCACCGGAAGGCAAAACGAGCATTATAATAATGCTTGAATCAAGATATGAGTACTGGGAGAAATTTTCAGGTGATGAGACAGCATATAAATCAAAAAAGGAGGAAATTTCTCGTACTGTTGTGAATATCCTTGAGGAGAGATTCTCCGGGATATCGTCACAGGTTGAAGTTGTTGATGTAGCCACACCTCTTACTTTTAAACGTTATACCGGCAACTGGCAGGGAAGCTTCGAGGGCTGGCTCATTACTCCTGATAATTCAAATGTGATGATGAAACCTATGAAGCAAACCCTGCCAGGTCTCAGCAATTTCTACATGTGCGGCCAGTGGGTGGAACCCGGAGGAGGACTTCCAACAGGTATCATATCGGCACGCAGACTTGTTAAAGCTCTCTGCAAGCAGGATCGAAAAAAATTCAGGACCACTGTGGAATAGGATCGTGCGATCATGCAATCATGCAATCAGGGATCCCCTCCTGGGAAGGGAAGGGGTGGGTTTTCTTAGGTCAAAACAGACTATTTTATTTTTTTAAAAGAAATCACTTTCAATCTCCCTGTATCTTTTCCCCTGCAAAACTGGCAGCAGTTTATCTCTGTCCTCAGAGAATATCGGCGTACCGCTGGAAATATTGCTGTTACCTGATTTTACCCATAACCAGCCGTCTGCTATCTTTATTTCTGCCTCTCCTGACGAATTAAGTTGATCCATCTCATTGTTGATATAGCCTATATGCCTGTTTATCAAATCACTATACACTGTGCGAAGAGTATTATATGCTTCAACGAAAGGTTCATATGATTTCAGCATTTCATATTTTTCAGGATAATTTCTTTTCATATAAAGAAGGTACTCTCTTATGAAATAATCGAATTCATAATATGCTGTCATGGTGCTCTGGGTATGTGTAACCCATTCAAACAATCCATCAGCATCCGAGCCCGCGGCAAGCTTGTATGCTTCGAGCATATCGCAGCAATACCTGGATCCGCAGTAATAGGCATGCAGTTCGTTCAACAGACCAATGACACCATCACTCTGTGTTGAGGTCTCTCCCTTTATATATGTATCGAAACGAAAAGTACGCAATGAAGCAGGAATTATTGTCGACAGCCTGCCGGAAGGATACATGGCCTTCAGCGGGAACGAGATAAAGAAATTCCTGTATGGATTGATATAAATGAAGCCATTGGAATTATCCGGATTGAATTCAAGGTTATTATCGTTAAGATAGCGGTATACCTTCTGGTCAAAATATCCATGTGATATCTCATGGACATTCTTTTCCATGCTTGCCAGAAGATCGCCTTTAGTGCGACCTCTCAGGTAGTCAAAGGTTTCGGCAGTCTTATTTGAAGAGACTGTTCCCCCATTCAGTACCGGAGCTGATACTGAAAGCGGCAGGGAATCGTAGCTCATCAGAAGATACCACGAATCTGGAGAATATTTCTTAGTGGCTTCCTTTACCCATTCAATATTTGCTGATCGTTCAGCTGCCCTCTGCTCGCGGATCTCTTCCAATTGAGGATACTGACCTCTGCTGTTCAACTCCCTGAAACGAATCTCCCTGACCAAGGCCGGATTATCCTTCCTGATGCTATTTATTCCTGCAGGAGTATCTACATCGGAATAATAGGGTTGATTTATCCTTGTTCTGCGGGTTGTGTCTCCGGAATTCAGAAGGACAACAAAAGAGATTGAAAATAATATTAATGTTTTATAAATAAGTCGCATATAAGACTTCCGTTAAGTATAATTTCAATCAGCACTCTGAACCGGTTTACATTTTATAACGGGAAAAATAGTGAAAATAATATTATATATGGCTACTGCCGATAAAACAAAAATCCGGATTTTATATGCAACCAGGAAAGAAAGTTAAAATAAAGAGATTTCTAAAGATCTTGAGTTTCTGGTAATAAAATTTCATATTCCGAATAATGAAACCCCCCGATAAATCGGGGCAGGCTCTCCGGGGTTTTAAAATAAAAGGGACATCATATAGTCAAGCATTTGTGAAACCGCGGAGCGGTTTTCTTATTTTTTTCAAAATCTCCTTTTCATTTCCTCAGTACAATTTAATTATCTTCGCGGGATTCTAACATTAAGAACATTATATGAAGACTAAGCGTAGCCTTATATTTTTAATCCTTTTAATTTTTATATCCTCCTATAATATTTTTTCTCAATCCGCCAAGGTTCCTCCGTTTCAGATGGTTCTTTATACCGGAAAACTCTTCAGGGCACAAAACCTGCCGCTGGAGAAGCCGATCATTATTATCTATTTTTCTCCGGAATGTGAGGAATGTCACAAATTTACAGAGGAGATGCTGGAAAAGTATGATGATTTTGTGAATGCCTCCATTGCAATGATTACTTATGTGCCTGTTGAAAAAGTTAAACCTTATGTGTCTGAAAATAACCTTGATAAGTATCCGAATATTTATATAGGTACAGAAGGCAACTCCCTGTTTGTGGCAAATTATTACAGGATAAGGAATTTCCCCTTTGTTGCGCTCTTTGATAAAAACGGGAACCTCATAAAAAGATACTTAAGTACCGAAGTAAATGTCAACGATCTTATAACACACCTTAAGAATCTGTAATAAAGATATTTAACCACGGAGGAACACGGATTTACACAGAGTCATGCACGGAGGAATATCACTGCATTAATCACGTTATTAATCACGTAATTAATTTAGTTTTTATGTACAAAAAAACAACTGTATTAGTCCCGCGTTAGCGGGAGGTTGGGGGGTCATAATATTCCAACACTTCCATCGCAAACCTTGCCGACACCGTGGCCGGACCACCTCCCATCTCTATCCCCACCTCAATGGCCTCAATTACTTCATCCCGTTTTGCACCACCATCAAGAGCCTGTTTAATATGCCACTCCATGCATGATTCGCAGTTAATGACCACAGAAATACCAACAGCAATCAGCTCCTTCTGTAGCTTACTGAGTCTGCCATCTTTAAAGGTATTCTTTTCCATATCAAGAAAAGAACGGTAAACCTCAGAATGGTCACCATAGAATTTATGGGCCTTTTTTCTTAATTTAATTAGTTGTTCAATCTTGTGCCTGTCAGGGTTGTTGCTGGAAGCTTCCATTTGTTTAATTGACAGTTATTTCTACAGGGACATATCTATCAGTTGTTGTGCCATCGCCAACCTGTCCTCTCTGATTCTTCCCCCAAACCCAGAGAGTACCGTCTGTCTTAACAGCCATTGAATGTGATCCGCCTGCAGATATCATATTGTAATTATATCCGATCATTACCGGGGATGGCTGATTATAAACAGTACCATCACCCAACTGACCGCTGGCATTCCATCCCCATGCCCATAATGATCCGTCTGATTTTAAAGCCAGGGAGTGTGCCCATCCTGCAGCCACAGCCATAAAACCAACTCCTATCTGCTTGGGTGTTTTAACGGCATCATAGCTGCCGTCGCCAATTTGTCCATAATCATTATATCCCCATGCCCAAAGAGAACCGTCATCTTTTATCCCAAGGCAATGAGAATAACCTACAGCTATTGCAACAAAATCTGTCCCAATCTGTACAGGCACCATATTGTTTTCTTCAATATCATCTCCCAATTCACCTTCACCATCCCATCCCCATGTCCATAATGTACCATTATCTTTGAGGGCAACTGATATTAAAAAGCCTGCAGCAATAGCTGAAAATTCCTGATTCAGCGTTTCCGGTGTTGATTTGTCTGTCCTGGTACTGTCACCAAGCTGATAATAATTATTATCACCCCACACATAAATAGAGTTATCTGTTTTAAGGGCCATGGAGTATGCAGTTCCTGCAGTAATCTTATGAAAATCGGGACCAACCTGAACAGGTGTATTCCTGTCCTCCTCTGTTCCGTCTCCCACCTGGCCGTTAGTATTGGATCCCCAGGCCCACAGTGTCCAGTCATTCTTTAATCCAAGGGAATGTCCCCCGCCTGCTGCTACACCCAGGTAATCAGTGCCAATCTGAACAGGTGAATATTGATTTTCAGTTGTACCGTCACCAAGCTGACCGGAATTATTATATCCCCATCCCCATAATGTGCCGTCCGATTTTACCAGCATAGAATGACTGTAGCCGGCTGAAATACCGACTACAATCGGTTCCTTTTCTTTTTCACAACTATTTACCAGTGTTAAAATTAACACTGCTATAATTGAAATAATTAATTGTCTGTTACTATCTTTCATATCAATATAATAAGAGTTTAAAAATAACTAATGTCAATGTAGTAAACGGTCATAGTGCATTTTATATTTTTAATAAAACCCGTTTTCTGAGATATTCCCGAAAAAGTCACACAAAATTACTATTAAAAACAGAACCTTAAAATATTGACTTTAATATATTGATAGCGTATTTTTGTAAAAATTTGTCTTTTAATTCTTTTCCCTGAATCACTTACCCTGTTCAGTGAAAATGTTTATTATACTTATCGTCTATGAAGTGTTTGAAATTTTTTTATAACAGGACAGGTATTATTACAATTTTTACAGCGGTTTTACTCCTCCACTCCTGTGAAAAAGATGAGGAATACGGTAATTTGTTGTTTTCATCAGATGACAATATAAGCTATATTGGATGGTCCGAAACAACAGATGAAATACTTTATTTAAATGAATATAACTATTACGATTACAATAATAGCAGAGCACTTTATGCAGTTGACATCAATACAAAAAATACGAGGAAGATAGCTAATGTAACTAATAATTATGACTATCCTATATTCCAGAAAGGCAACAAGATATATTATTTCAACGATACATTTTATGGATACCTCTCGCTCAATTCAGTGGATATCTCCGGAACATCCGCTGAATTAGTTAAGGATTCGCTTTCATCCCTGCTATATTCCAGGAAATATATTCCCTATGTCAGGTACACATATACTGATACATCTGCAAGCTGGCATACAGTTTTATATGATCTTGAGTCCGGCTTAGAAACAGTTATTGATCCTGGAACCAATAATTCACATTTTTCTATTTCACCTGACGGTGAATGGTTATTGCTGGAAGTCATAGAAGATATTTATTTCTCGCGCCTTTCACTATACTGCACCTCGACAGGAGAATTCACAAACTTAAAACTTTCTTCCTTATCTGATATTAACGGCTTCTACTGGATCAATGACGAATTATATACATTAAGCTGGAATTATTCAGATTATAAGTTAAAAAATATGCAAACGGGAGATATACTTTTTACTTCAAAGGATCTGGAAGATCATAGTTACTTTTCTCTTTCCCCTTCCGGGCAATTTCTATATTATATTGAAGAAGAGAGACCGGCTCTGGCTGCTTCACTGGTTGGATCACACTATTACCTGCATTTATTAAATACCGTGACCAGGGCTAAAACTGTTATTGATCTGGACAGAGATAATGTATACCAGGAAGGCATAACATTCTCGCCAGAAGAGAACAGAATAGCGTATATACGTGATTATGACCAGATTTATATAGTTGATCTGTAATTCAGGAATAAATATAATAAACCGAACTCGTCTTATCACTTTTTCTTTCTGAGTAGATTTTTGTGCTATCTGTAAACCGGGATTCGCATTTCGTAAATCAGGTATTTAGTAATTACATGTATTGTATAATTTAGTTATCGTAATTATATGATTATGAAGACACAATTTCAATAATAGGGACAGTAAAAAGAGTAATGGAGTATTAATTAAATCATTTAGCCATGAAAAGATTGATTACAGCAGCAGTACTTATTTTTGCATTATGTACTGTTTCTTTCGCTCAAAAGAAGGTAGTTGCTGAAGGACAGACACATTCAGCACTGGGAACCTACAAAATTGAGACTCTCAACAATCCCGTTACGGTCAACGGAAAGGACCTTAAAGCCTTTACGATCTCCTACGAGAACACAGGTATGAAGGCAACTGTTGCAATAGACAAAACTTTCAAATGCAAAAAATACTATGTACTGACACCAATTCTGTCGATACAGTATGTTTGCAACGGTTATTATTTCGGTGTTGAAAGACTTGATAAGAATCTTGAAAAAGATGGTTACAAGACCACCAACGATGATCTTGACAATTTTCAGTATTACCATCAGAAAGTGCTTTCCTGCGGTGACAATAATGACCTGGAAAACACAAGACTTATTGCCGCCTACTATCCGTTACTTCTAAGGAATACGGAAGAGGTTCTGGCTGTGAAATGAGGGGCATTCTTCTGGCTCTTCAGTACGTTTTAGTTTTAGTAGTTTAATAAGCGAAAAGGGGATCCGCCCGGGTTCCTTTTCGTTTTTATTATGAAGATACTCAAACTGTCATCCGTCAACCGGAAGCAGCATTTCGTAAATCAGAAAATTTTTAAGTAAATGTATTGTGTAAATTAGTTTATGTAATGATTAAACATCAATACAAGGACAGTAAA
The DNA here is from genome assembly GCA_964507015.1 of uncultured Rikenellaceae bacterium. Classification (GTDB taxonomy): domain Bacteria; phylum Bacteroidota; class Bacteroidia; order Bacteroidales; family VadinHA17; genus LD21. Next base: position 15,791 of record CAZDOM010000032.1, read on the forward strand.
AAGAATTATAAATTTAAAATTATTAAAACCATGAAAAGATTAATTACAGCAGCAGTACTTATATTAGCATTCTGTACTGTTTCTTTTGCTGAAAAAAAGGTTGTTGCCGAAGGTAAAACCCACACGGTGCTTGGTAACTATAAAATTGAATCGCCTGAATCACCTGTTACGATCAACGGTAAAGAGCTCCAGGCATTCACGATTTCCTATGAAAATACCGGTATGAAGGCTACAGTTGCAGTAGAGAAGACTTCAAAGTGCAGGAAATACTATGTGTTAACAGATAATCTGTCAATACAATATGTCTGCAACGGTAATTATTTTGGAGTTGCCCGTCTTGATAAGGAACTCGAAAAAGAAGGTTTCAGTACTTCCAATGATGATCTCGACAATGCAGAGTATTATCATCAGAAAGTACTTACCTGCAGAGAAAACAACGATCTTGAAAATACACAACTTATTGCCGCCTACTTCCCGCTCCTGCTCAGGAATACAGAAGAGGTACTGGCTATGAAATGAAGAGCATTCCACTGGCTCTTCAGTACGGTTTAGTTTTAGTTTAATAAGCAAAAAAGGGGCTTCGAAAAGTCCCTTTTTTATTTTTTATAATCTTCCCCCGTTTTGCTTTTTATATTTCTTTAGTTTTTAAGTTAGCCTTTAAATCGTGACATATGCACATGGAACAAATCTTTTCTGTTCCTTGAGACCGGTATTTCAGAACCATCCAGCATCTCAATATAACCTCCCTCCCTTCGGATATATTTTTTAACATACTTCAGATTAATAAGGTGCGAATTATGTGGTCTGAAGAAATGTCTGTCACTCAACAGATCCTGAAACTCTTTGAGATTCTTTGAAACAAGCATTTTCCTTTCGCCTGTAAGATAAAACCACGAATAGCTGCGATCAGCTTCAATGCGTATGATATCCTTTGGATTAAGGTATTCCATACCCTCTGAGGTTGGTATTGCCAGTCGTGATGGAATCGCAGTCCTCAGATTCTCAAGCAGTGCTTTTATATTTTCATTACCCCTGAACATACTGTTTGACCGCTTCTGCATTACCTTGTTTACAGACTCAATAAATTCATTAACATTTATTGGTTTGAGGATATAGTCAACCGCACTGAATTTAATTGCCTTTATCGCATAATGGTTAAAGGCTGTAATAAATACAACATCAAATTCTTTTTCAGGGAAGCTACCCAGCAGGTCGAATCCTGTTCCATGTGGCATTTCGACATCAAGAAAGACCAGGTCAGGCTTCAATTCTTTTATTACCTCAACACCCTCATGGACATCGAATGCTTTACCGGCCAGTTCCAGACCAGGACAATACTCACATATTATTGACGAAATGAAATTGACTGCATCAGGCTCATCATCAATAATCACTGTTTTTAATCTTTTGTTCATGTCATCAATGGAATTTGTATTTCAACAATAGTACCGGCAGCTTTGCTATCAGCATCCTTAAGATCAGTATAGACTGTCTTCAGGCTTGACCCGTAAAGTGAATTTACAAGCTCAAGCCTTGATAATGCAATACGCGTCCCAAGAGAGTTATGATTGCCCTCCTTCGCAACATCTTTCTCACGTGCTGCATCACGTCCGATACCATTGTCCTCAATAGTACACAAAAGATAATCTTTTTTAAGCTTAATGTCAATTTTTACTTTTCCTTTTGTTTTAAGGGGCATTAATCCATGACAGATTGAATTCTCAACATATGGTTGAATCAGCATTGTAGGCACCTTATACATCAGTGTATCAATCTCCTCATCAATATTTATCTCATAATCAAACTTGTCCTTGAACCTGATACTCTCGAGTTCAAGGTAAAGCGTAAGAGCATTCAACTCATCACTGAGGGAGATAGATGTGTGCTGAGAGTTCTCAAGCACCTTGCGCATCAGGTTTGAAAACTTTGTGAGGTAAGTGTTAGTCGCAAGCTTATCATGCTGATACATATAATATTGTATTGAATTTAAAGTGTTGAAGATGAAATGAGGATTCATCTGTTGCCGCAGGTTAGCCTGCTGGATCTCAGAGATCCTGCGGTTCATCTCACTTATACGTCTTTCAGCATTTAACTTCGATCCCCTGAAAATCAGCAAGCCGATAGCCAGTGAAAGCGGAACCAGAGCACCAAAAGCAATGCTTATGATACGCTGGTTTTTTAACCTGAGTGATAATAATTGTACCTCCTTTTGCTGAGTATCTACCTTGTACCTGATAGTAGCATCGGAGACCCACTGGTTCCTGTTTCTGATTAAGGTTGAATCACTATATTGTTTGTACTTTACATACGCAAGGTATGCCTTTGCGGTATCTCTTTCTCCAAGGTACATTTTGCTCATATCCTGGTATATCCAGTAGAGTTCATACCAGTCATCGACTTTTTTTGCATATTCAATCCCCTTCTTATAGTATACGATTGACTTATCAATTTTACCCATATCGCGGTAAATAGTACCTATATTTCCATAAGAATTGGAGACTATAGTAATATCATTTGCTATAATACCATACTTAAGAGATTTGTCATACAGAGAAAGAGCTGATTTATATTCCCCGGCAAGGTAGAGACTATAACCCCTGTTAGCCAATGATCTTGACATAGACATTGTGTCTTTAAGTGCCACTGACAATTCGTATGCTTTAATCAGGAGAGAATCAGCTTCGGCGAAATTCCTGCTCCTGTCGCCCTTTAATGTACCAAGATAATAGTAACCACGCATTGCTGTAACTGAATCATTTTCAGCCAGGGATACCTCAATAACATTTTTTAGGGACTCTTCATAATTTTTAAGGTCGTTAATAGCATTATATACTTCAGAAAGCCCCCAGTAACCTCTATGCAGCATTTTTTGCATACCCTTCTCTTTTACCATGTTGATCCCTCTGGAGTAATAGTCAAGACTTTCATTATAAAATCCTGTTCTGAAATAATAAGAACCGAGCAGGTAATATGTTCTTATCAGGACATAATCCTCACCAGCTTTTTCTGCCTTCTGCATGGCAAGGGTTGCTTCTCCTGATGCATTAGGGTAATCGCCTGTAATCATGTTATAATCTGCCATTAACAGGTGTAAGCTTGCAGGAATATCTATACTGCCTTTATCACACATATATAGTGCTGAATCAATACAGGCCTTTGCATTTTCCAGTTCCTGCGGCCTTTTTTCGAGGTAGGACATTCCTGCCTCAGCAAGCTTATTGATTTTCTCAATATCGCCTTTCACAAAGTACGGTATCTTCATCCTTATTGAAGACATTACAGGCTGTGATTGACAATCCATAATGTTTAAAATAAAGGAAGACAGGCTTATAATTAGTACAATTCTCAGAGCTTTCATATCAATCCCCCTTGCATAAAAACAGTTATACAAATATAATCAACTCAAAATCAATCAAATAATACCTCTTAAAAATTACGATCAGGTCAATTTCTCATATAAAGTTAAACTCTGGCTTAAACAAATACATGTTCTGGTTGACGGATTGCAGGTTTGACTTTACGAATGACAGTTTTTGACTAATGAATTTCATGGATGAACTTTTTAAAACCATACCTGTTTTTCTATTTTACCGGTCTTAAATAAATTGTGAAATCATACCTTTGTGGCATAACCTGAAACTCCTGAAATACTGATACAGCTGTACATCCCACACCACTCGTAGCATAATCCAGGTTGAAGGTAATTCCGTCATAAGGCTGGAGCTGGTAAGTATAAAGTGCTTTGGTAAGGTTTTCTGTTGTGTAAGGATATGCATTAAAGTTGAACATTTTATCTCCACTGAGTTCAATACCGGTTCCGTCTTTATCTGTGATCCTTACCCACCTGTTATCTGTCCTGAGGCCATAATCCTGCGGGATGAGATATGGTTCATACATATTATTTACTGTTGTTTTATAGATCCCGGTCCTGTAACCGCTCTTCCTGTCGGGGTAGTTTTCCTGTGGGCCACGGCCATACCAATCTATATTTTCGAGAGTCCTGCTGAGTATCCATTCAGTTCCCACCCGTGGCAGCCACGAGGGCATATCTCCATTGGGAATAACTGTATGGTTAATTGTTATTTCACCTGATCCTGAAACGATATACCTGTAGTGATTTAAAAAAGCACCCCTGCCCGTGGCAAGAACATGCATATTTTTTATATCAATTTCAATTTGATCATCACTCATGATTTCATAACTAAAACTTTCAGGTAGTATCTGGAGTTTATTAAGCCCTGAAGCATACCATTCTGTACCGGCCCACCGTCCATATATCTCTGACCTGTGCTTAATATTTGCCGACCAGAATGTCCATTCATCTGTCTCATTTGCAAGAAGTGCCCTCCATACATTAAGCTGTGCTCCTCTTTTTATCATCTCTTTACCTGAAATCTTAATCGACACCAGTACCCCTTTATTTTTGTCAAAGACATAACTAAAACCATCTCCTGTTATGGTCAGATACACATCGTCTTCATTCACCTTAAGTTCTTTTGCCGATTTACTTTCCTTAGCCTTAAAAGGTATTGTCCATGGCAATTTAAGTTGCTCCCATGCTATTTCAAATCCGACATCACACCATAAAGTCTTTTTCTTACTACGGAAACTAATTAACAGAGTATAGTCCACACCTTCCTTAATCTGGGGCTTATTAAAAGGTATCATCACTCTTCCTGATTTCTGAGGAGCAATATCCTCCTGCAGAATACCTTTCTCAATAACCTCAGAATCAGCCATTAGCATCCATACCGTTTCTAACTCATCAAGGTTTGTAAACAGGTACCGGTTATTAACTTCCACTATTCCTTTTTCATCTGATATTAGTTTTGCAATTACCGGTTGTCCTGATTTTTTTATCTGCCACATTTCAGGTTGTGGTTTCCTGTCAGGCCAGATGGCACCATAAGTCCTTGCTCCTATTCCATAACTAAAAAATTCCCCGTTTGTGGTTATCTCTTCAAAATCGAGCCAGAGTGCTGCTTTTTTCTTAATATCCTCAGATGGTGATTTAAGAGATCCGGCGTCAATATATTCATCAAAAATACCTGCCTGATCAATAATTGCATCACATATATAAACATCTGTCTCCTGTCCGTGGATTTCAACATTCCTTCCAATATTAACCGGAAATGGAGTATTTCTTATATTACCGGTAACTTTTATCCTTTCACTTTCTTTTCCATCAATAGTTATAAATATTTCACTACCATTATAATTTGCAGTTACAAAATGCCAGTTATACTCCCAGTTTTCCGGTAGCGGTATCCTTACGGTTTCTCTGGACTGTGTTGTTATATAAAACTCAAGAAAATCCCTTTCCACCTGGTGAAGTCCGAACTGGTTATTTCCTTTGGTTATGAGAGTGCCCGCCGAATAGCTTAGTTTTCGGGGGAAGACCCATAATGTAAGTGTAAGCTGGTTACTCTCAATTTCCAGTGCGTCGTCCCTGTATACTTCTACCCACTGATCATGACCATTCAGGTCGATACCCTTACCGGAAATGCCGGGAGAGAGCTTAGCCCTTCCCATAACATTAACCATAATATCATTCACTGATGCATCTTTAAGTGATCTTATCTTTTCAGTGATCCCGGTGCTTACAAAATCCCATATTGCACCACCCATGCTTCGGGAATGACTGTAAAATGCATCCCGGTATTCATCCAGCGCTCCCCCACCGTTGCCTGTAACTGCAACATACTCATCAAGAAATGAGGGACGCGGGTCAACACTTCCGGGAACAAGGAAAACATCTTTTATTAACCGATAAAGTTGAGGGTACCTTGGGCCAATAATGTCCTCGCAGTGATGGGAAAAGGCATTTCCCCCATACATCCAGAAACGTGTATTATCATATTTCTTTCCTTCATCTATAACAGCACAAATATTATCTCCCTCGCCACTTTCATTACCGGCACTCCAGAAAAGTACAGAGGGGTGGTTCCTGTCTCGCAATACCATTTTTCTCGCTCTTTCACGGTACATACCCTCCCAGTCTTTGTCCTCAGAAACATATTCTGTAGCATGTGATTCATCTCCTGTTTCATCGACCACATAAATACCATACTCATCGGCAAGTTCAAGGTATCTGATTACCGGCGGGTAATGCGAAGTACGTACACAGTTGATATTGAATTGTTTAAATATGCTTAAATCTTTTCTTATAGTTGATTCATCCATTGTGTGGCCAAGAAGAGGATGCTGCATATGACTGTTTATCGCGTTCAGCTTAACAGGAACACCATTAAGATAAAATGTCTGGTCCCTTATCTCTGTCTCTTTAAAACCTATTCTTCCATTTATTGTTTCAATGCTATTACCTTCTTTATCAATAAGTTCTAAAATCAGAGTATAGAGGTTTGGATATTCAGCTGACCATTTTGCAGGATCTGTGATTTCATCTGATAATTCTATTGTATTTCTCCCTCCCGGGATAACATTAAATTTCCCGGAAATCATTGTATTTATAACCTTCTGAACCTTATCATGAATTGTGATTTTCAATGAAAGATCAATTACTGCCGATGAAGAGTAGTTCTTTATATCGGTCAAAATAGTGAGTCGTGCATCCCTGTAATCATCATCAAGATCGGTTGTTGCATACCAATCGAAAATATGTGTCGTGGGTGTTGCAAAAAGCCAGACATCATCAAATATCCCTGCGAGCCGCCAGTAATCCTGGTCTTCAAGATAATAGCCATCGGAATACTTTGTTACCAGGACAGCTATACTGTTCTTCCCCGGTTTTATATATTCTGTAATATTATATTCTGCAGGTTCCTGTCCTCCTTCATTATAACCAACTTCCTGTCCATTTACCCAGACAAACGAAGCTGACGCTGTTTTTTCCATTCGCAGGAAAATCTCTTTCCCTTTCCAGCCTGAAGGAATGTTAAAAATTTTCCTGTAGCATCCAGTTGGGTTATATTCCTTAGGCACAAAGGGTGGATCAGGCGGAAAAGGTGTTTTGACATTCCTGAACAGAGGATCACCAAAACCCTGCATCTCCCAGTTGGATGGAACATGGATGGTATCCCAACGCTTATCGTTAAAAGATACAGAAAAGAATCCTGCCGGTATCTCTTCAGGTGTCTCACCGAAATAAAACTTCCATGTTCCATTCAGAGACAGGTAACTGGTTGCATCTTTTCTGCTATTTATTAATGCCTCATTAACTGATACATATGGGAGAAGTGGGGTATGTCCCTCTTCCTGGTTAAGCTCAAAGACTGATGTGTTCTCGAGATAAGAGTAGATATCAGAAAGGAAAGGTGTCTCCTGAGAATAAGCAAAACTGCATATAAAATATAAAGCCAGAAATATGTATATCCTTTTCATTTTGACATAATTTTACTAATACAATGGAAATTTACATATAAATTAGCATTTTATATCAACGACAAGACATAAACAACCTTAAATCTATCCAGATGAATAACCTACGTAAAATCAGCAGTCTTCTTCTCACCGCAATATTTCTTATTGCTGTTCAGTCATGCAAAAAGAGTACTCAAACCGATAAGCTTAGTATTGACTATGAAAAATATGTTATGCCTAACGGCATGCAGGTGATCCTTCATACAGATTATTCAGATCCTATCATCTCATACGCTATAATGTATCATGTCGGGTCAAGCCGCGAAGTACCGGGTAAAACCGGTTTTGCCCATCTTTTTGAGCATCTTCTTTTTAGCGGTTCGGAAAATGTGGGTCCCGGTATTTTTGATCTTGTAATAGAGGGAGCAGGAGGAATGAATAACGGATTTACGAGCCGTGATGTAACCACCTATTTCGAAATATTTCCCAAAAATGCCCTGGAGAAGATCCTGTGGCTCGAATCTGACAGGATGGGTTTTTTTATCAATTCAGTAACTCCTCATCTGATGGCGGTTCAACAAAATGTAGTTCAGAACGAAAAAAGGCAGTATGAAGATAATTCTCCTTATGGCTTTACAGAATATGTCATCGGTAAAAACCTTTACCCTGAAGGTCATCCTTATAACTGGGAGGTAATAGGAGAAATGGAGGATATAAAAAATGCCACTCTTGATGATGTCAGAAACTATTATAATAACTTTTACGGACCGAATAATGCAACCCTTGTACTTGCTGGAGATTTTGATTCTGACTCAGCTAAACTGCTGATTAATAAATATTTCGGGGAAATAGAATCACACGGACAGGTAGAATCACGTGATCCCATGCCGGTAACACTTTCAGATACAAAGAAGCTTTATCATGAGGATAATTTCGCCAATGTACCTGAGATAAACATGGTATGGCCGGTTCCGGAGATGTACAACAATGATATGTATCCCCTCGACTTTCTGGCCCGTATACTTGCCGACGGCAAAAAGGCACCTCTTTATAATGTGCTGGTTAAAGAGAAGCAGCTTACCTCGAGGGCCAGTGCATATAATTCCAGCTCTGAACTGGCCGGGGAATTTGTAATAAGCATAAGGGCCAATGAAGGCAAGACACTGAAAGAAATAGAAGATGCAGTTTTTGAGGCATTCGACCGCTTTGAAAAGAAGGGGATCACAGAAAAGGATGTTGAGCGGGTAAAGGCCCTCAGTGAAATCAGCTTCTACAACCAGATAAACAGCGTATTCTATAAAGGTCTTCAGCTGGCATTCTACAACACATATCTTGATGATCCGGGTTTCATTGAAAAAGATATTGAGAATATCAAAGCAGTAACCCTCGATGATGTTTTGAGGGTTTATGACCAGTACATAAAGGATAAACCTCATGTGGTCACCAGCTTTGTTCCAAAAGGTCAGCCCGAGACTGTTGCAGATAATTCAGTCTCTGCAAACATTAAGGAAGAAAGTATAACCGAGGCCAGCCAGGTTGAGATTGCAGATGAGACAGTAGAAGAGATAGAAAAGACTGCTTCAGCTATTGACCGCACTGTTGAACCTCCTGCAGGACAAGAACCGGAAGTAAAGGTTCCTGATGTCTGGAATGCCAGTCTGTCTAATGGTATTGAAGTTTATGGTATTCAAAACAAGGAATTACCACTTGTTAATGTGAGTTTAGTAATTGACGGAGGTGTCCTTCAGGATAATATTAATTTACCTGGTGTAGCTATGCTGACAGCAAACCTGCTTCCCCAGGGAACAAAGAATAAGACTCCTGAGGATCTTGAGGAGGAAATAGAGCTGCTGGGGTCAAATTTAAACGTAAGAGCCTCACGTGAAGATATTTCGATGAATGCAAGCATGCTGTCAAGGAATTTTGGAAAGACGGTAGATTTGATGAAAGAAATTATACTTGAGCCGAGATGGGATTCTTCAGAATTTGAAATAGCACTGACAAGTGCCAGAAATTCAATTATCCAGGCAGAAGTACAGCCAAGAGCAGTGGCAAGCCAGGCTTTTTATAAACTGGTCTATGGACCTGAACATATTTTTGGTTACAGTACAAGAGGTACCCTGGAATCAGTTGATAAAATATCAATTAACGATCTGAAATCATTTTATAACAATAACCTGTCACCTGCACTTACCAGGATACTTATTGTGGGAAATATCTCAAAGGAGGAAGCTCTTGAAGCATTAGAACCTCTTGCCAGTGAATGGAAAAGTAAGAAGGTTACTCTAAAAAAATATATTGAACCGGTAAAACCCGACAGATCTACTATTTACTTCATTGATATTCCCGGGTCCAGGCAGTCGGTGATACAGATAGGATATCCGGCAATTTCAAGAGACAATCCCGATTATATAAAAGCAGAATTCATAAATTACAGGCTTGGCGGAGCATTCACCAGTATACTCAACCAGATACTTCGCGAAGAGAAGGGATTCACTTACGGGGCCTCCAGCTATTTCTCTGAGCTTAAAACAACCGCCCCATTCAGTGCTGCATCAAGCGTCAGATCTGATGCAACATTTGAATCGGTAAAGATCTTCAAGGAGGAAATGGAAAA